>JBCCCR010000017.1 GCA_039033415.1 Pseudomonadota bacterium
CAGGCCTTGTGGGACGCGCCCGAAGGGAGCCCCCTTGGGCGCCAATAACGGCGTTGCATCGCTAGCCAAGGGCTACGGCCATGGTTGGCGCGATGCGCCTTGTTCTTGGCGCCCAACGGGGCTCTGAAACGCAACGAACTTTTCAAACAGGACACTGGCACCGCACGGTCCACAAAACCTCAGGCCAAAAAAAATCCTGCCGAGGCAGGATTTCCTACGAACATCTAAGGGCTCTTCACACAGAGCCCGCCGCTGGGTTAGCGCTGGCGCGCCTTAAACCGCGGATTGGATTTGCAGATGACAAACAGCTTGCCGCGACGGCGGACCACCTTGCAGTCGCGGTGGCGCTGTTTGGCTGACTTGAGCGATGACAAGACTTTCATGGCGGCGTTCCGTTAACCAACAAAGCCCACTATTGTAGCAAAAAAATCTCCCGTAAACACTCCCTGTGGACATGTTCGGACATCCAGCGTACTTTGCGCCTCCGAAGGGATCGGGTTGCGCCCGATACATACAGGGTGGAGCAAGACATGGACCTTTCGGTAGTTATTCCGGTCTATAACGAAAGCGATAACCTCGAGCCTCTGGTCAAGCAGGTTTTTTCCGCTTTGCAGGAGCGGGTTGAATTCGAGCTGGTGCTGGTCGACGACGGGAGCAGCGACGACTCCGGGCCCGTCCTGAGTCAGCTCCGTGATGAGTTCGGGATTGTGGTTGTGACCCATCCAAGAAACGCTGGGCAGTCTGCGGCGCTTTGCACCGGGATTGCGGCCGCCAGCGGTTCGCTGATTGCGACCCTCGACGGTGATCTGCAAAACGATCCGGCAGATATTCCGACCCTGCTGGAGGCAGTGCAAGCCGCCAAAGAGCCGGTGCTGGTCGCGGGGAACCGGGTCAACCGAAAAGACACCTTTATTCGTCGCCTTTCTTCGCGGGTCGCCAACGGGATCCGCCAGTGGGCGCTAGGGGACAACTGTCCGGATACCGGTTGCTCGCTGAAACTCTTTCGTCGACAAGACTTCCTGCTGCTGCCGCAGTTCAATCATATGCACCGCTTCCTCCCGGCGCTGTTTGCTGCCCAGGGGGTTGGCATTATCAATTTGCCGGTGAACCACCGACCCCGCCAGGCGGGGATCTCCAAATACGGCGTAGGAAACCGGCTGTGGGTCGGTATCGTCGACATGCTGGGGGTTCGCTGGCTCCGCCGCCGGCGATTTCCTCTTTCGGCAACGCAGCGTGCGGAGATGGCCAGTGATGAATGAGTGTGAGCAGGGAGGGCAGGGCTTTCTCCAGCCGCTGTTGGATCCGCTGGTCGGTAACTGGCTTTATGCGGACTCATTGTGGTGGACGGTCCTGGGGTTTGCCGGCGCAGCCGTTTTCGGGTCCCGCTTTTTACTGCAGTGGCTGAGCTCGGAGAAAGAGAAGTCGCTGGTGGTACCCTGGTATTTCTGGCACCTCAGCTTCTGGGGCAGCACCCTGAATCTGATCTACGCGATGCATCTCGACAAAGCGCCCCTGATTGCCGGTACGATCGCACTACCTATCTTGTATGGCCGTAATCTGGTGCTGCTCAATCGCGGTGGCCGACGCCACCTCAGACAGTGAGCAGCTGACGTTCTCAGGCCCCACCAAGCGCCATTCGCGTCGATGTGCGATGCCTAGATCGACCGATAAACCCTCTTCAAAACAATAAACTATATCTTTTTCCTGAAGCAAAACCTTACCACTGGGATTGGCCGCGAGCCAGTTGACGGCGGCTTTAGCTTGATCCTCAACGGGCACAAGAAAGCCAAAATTGGTGGTTGGCCGGCGCGACTGCAGGATCGTTTGCTCTTTCCAGTCCACCAGCGCCAGTGGCGTATTAGGCCCAAGCGCCTGTTCCACCCTCAGCAGCAGGTCGCGGCCCGACTTCACGTCGTCCAGGCGCGGATAGACCCACAGCCCCATGGTGAGCCACAGCGCGCCCATCATCCCCAGGAACGGGCCGCCGGCGAAACGCCGCAGGAGCCCCACGGCAACGACAACGCTTCCGCCGGCAAGCGCGAGCGTGGCCGGCAGGCTGATGCCATAGCGATCGGCGAGCTCCGCGGCTCGTTCCGGGTCACCGAAGCTAAGCCAGGAGGCCGCAGCGACCAGCAGCACGCCGAGCGCTAAAGGAACCAGCCAAGCGCCGGTTTTCGCCCATCCTTTTTGCAGCAGAGCAGGCAGTACTGGTGCCGCCGCGAGGCAGACCCAGGGCAGGGCGGGGAGGATGTAAACGCCTCGCTTGGCGGGGCTTAAGGAAAAGAACAGCAGCACCAGCGCCGCCCAGCCGAGGAGCAGCACCGTCACAGGCTCGGGCCTGCGCAGCTGTTTCCACCAATAGGGAACCAGGCCAGGGAGCAGCAAGAAAACCGGCAACCACAGGGCAGGAATGACGTTGGTAAGAAAGTACCACGGCGGCTTGAAATGGTGGCTGGGCCGGGCGTAACGCTCGGCCGTCTGCTGCATCAAGATGTTGTCCCGGTAGGCGTCGTAGGCGGGATCAGCCGCACTGTTCACGAGCCAGAGCATCGGCAGCAGCCAGCAGCACGCCGCCAGCAGCATTACGCCGAACCCCGCCAGGCCATAGCCGCCAACCCGTCCGGGCAGCGATTGGCGCCGCAGCGGGAGCAGCAGTAGCAACATCAGCAGCGGCAGGAACCCAACACCTTTTGTGATGGTGCCAAAGCCGCAGGCCGCAAAGCCGACCAGGAGCCAGCCGGGCGCCGGCCCGAGCAGGATATGGCGAAGAAACCCGTAGACGCCTAGCGCGATCCATGCGGTCACCATGGCGTCGACCTGACCGGCCCGTGCCTCGAGCACAAACTGCGGTGACGCCAGCAGGAGCAGAGCCGCGGCCGTTGCCGTTTTCCCGTCCCAGATGCGTCGACCCAGATCGAACACCAGCAGCAGCGTGATCAGCCCATAGAGCAGGCTGGGCAGGGTGTGGGACAGGCGAAGCGAGCCGGTAAGCTTCAGGACAACCGCCTGGCTCCACATATACATTGGTGGTTTGTCGGGATACAGCTCTCCGCCGCGGCGTGGAAAGAACCATTCCCCGCTCTCAACCATCTCCCAGGCAACCAGCGCAAAGCGAGGCTCGTCGGACGGCCAGGGGTCCTTGAGCCCGATGCCGCTGCCGATCAGCACAACCGCCAGCGCCAGCAGCGCCGCGAGCCGCTGGCCGTCGGTGAGGCTAGGCACTAACGCTGGAGCGCGTCGAGCTGGCGCCGAATAGCCTTCAGCTGGCGCTGCTGTTCCTTGAAATCGGCTTCGATGGCGACGGTCAGCTGGTAGACGGCTTTGCTCAGGTTCTGCACCGCCGGGTCACACTTGGCATTGAGGTAAAGCTCGAGGTTCTTGTTGAGTTCCTCAACCGCTGCCTGATAGCTCATGAGAGGTGTCGCCTGCTGTGGTTTCATTGACTGGTATGTAGCTCGCCTGTCTGGGGATTGCAAGACCCAACGCCGAGGCGCATACTTCGGCTAGGGGGAGTGTGGAAATAATGTGATCAAAAACAGCGCGTTAAGCTTTCTGGCGACGTCGCTTGTGCTCCTTTGGCTGCAGCCGGTCATGGCGGCAACCAGCTGGCGCCAGCTCGACCAGCTCACCGCTGAGCAGCTGTTGGTGACCCAGCGGCCGTTTACAGACATCGACGCGGCCAGGGCTAATCTGCTCCTGGCTCACAAGCTTGCGCCGACCCGAGGCAAGGCAGCGCTCGGTCATTTGGAGACCGCGCGGGAGGCGTTTGCCTGGAGCCGCGGATCGGATGAGGCGGTCTTCGCTGAGGCGGTACAGTGCTACAACTGGCTGGTGTGGGGCGATATGGGGCGCGCCCTCAAACACTGCGCCGTAGCGGAGGATCCCGCCAAGATCAGCCCCTTCGTTGCTTCCCATCTTATGAGGGCCCGCGCCATCGCGGCATTTCGCGACGGGCGGCCCGTCGAGGCGATGGAAAATATTGCGCTAGCGATCGGTCATGCACGGCGCAGCGGAAGCGCCGCTCAACTGGGCAACGCGCTGATGAATCGGGGCCTGATGCTTTATGAGCGAGGCTTGATCGACGAAGCGCTGGTGGCCTACGACGAGGCGAGCGAGCTGACGTCGATTGTTGCGCCGGATGATCCCCTGGCCACGCTGCTGTTTTTTAATCTTGGGCTGGTGCATATCGCCGCCGGACAATACCGGCAGGCAACGGTGAACCTGCAGGCAGGGTTGGACTGGGCGATCGAAACCGAGCAGCACCAGCGACAGCTGATTGCACAAACCTATCTAGGGCTGGCTCGACTCGGCCTCGACCAACCGGACAAAGCCATCGAAGGCCTATCCCCGCTGCTCGATAGCCCTCCTGAAACGTTTTCCCCCGATGCGGTGAGCAACGGTCTGCTGGTCCGGGCCAAAGCAAGGCTCGCTACCGGGCAGCTCGATGAGACCCGCCAGGATTTGGAGCGGGGGCTGGCGCTCATCGAGGCGACCGATAGAAACAACCTGCGCCATTGCCAGCTTGAGCTGGTTCAGGCTGACCTCGAAATCCTTGAGGGTCAGGACGTGGTTGCCCAGCAGTTGCTCTTCCGCGTTTTGGAGCACACCTCCGGCGCGGGCGTTTCGGAACATCTCGAAGCGCTGGAAAAACTTCAGGCGATCTACGAAAGGGCTGGCGACTTTCCTCGTGCACTGGAGCTGAGTCGGCGTCTGTTTGAGCGCCGGCAGGAGCAGATCGGCGAGAACTACGAGAGCCGACTCTCCATGCTCCAGGTGGCAACTGATGTTGCCAATCGGGAAAACGAGCTGAGTTTGCTGGAGCAGCGCGGGATCGCCGCGAGCGCGGCTGCCCGCACCGATCGCTACGTGCGCAACGGCGTCCTATTTGGCAGCCTGCTGGTTTGTGCGCTGATCTTCGTGCTCGTCAGCCATCGAAGCTCGCGACTGGTTTCCGACGCGCGTCTGAAGGCGAATCAGGAATTGGAACGGCAGGTGGTCGAGCGCACCGCGGAACTCTCGGCGCAAGCGGAGCAGACCGCCAAACTGCAGTCTCAGCGGGCCAAGCTGGCGCGTGAGTTGGCGCTCGTAGAAAAAGAGCGTGCGGTCGGGCAGTTGACCCAGGGGATCACCCACGACTTTAACAACGTGCTCATGGTGCTGGCGCGCTCCGCTGAAGAGCTGCGCCGCGGGGCGACAGCGCAGCAGTGCGCCTTGCTTGATGAGATTGAGGCTGCCATCGACTCCGGCTCTGGTCTGACGCGCAGCCTGCTGTCTTATGCCCGCATGCAGCCTCTCAATCCGCAGTACCTGCGGCTGGACTTTTTCATCGAGGAGGTTGAGTCTCTGCTTCAGAGAACGCTGGGGCCCAGCATTACCCTGTCGTCGCGACTCTGCCCGGCCGCCGCGGTGGTTGACGCCAGTGCGCTCAGTACAGCGCTGCTGAATCTTGTGATCAACGCGCGCGACGCGATGAACGAGCAGGGTGAGGTGGCGATCGCCGTTTTCCCGGTCGCCGGCGCCAGCCCGCCGCTGGTCAATATTCAGGTCACCGACTCGGGCAGGGGAATGTCCAAAGAAGTGCTGAACCGTGGGACCGAACCGTATTTCACGACGCGCGGCGACTCGGGCGGCACGGGTCTCGGGCTCAGCATGGTGGCGGGTTTCGCCCAGCAGTCGGGTGGCAAGCTGCTGCTCGGCAATGCGCCGAAAGCCGGAGCCAGGATCACGCTTCAGCTCCCCGCGGCTCCAATCAGGGAGCAAAACGTGATCGGCCATAATCCGGCGAGTCAAGCGCTGCCGGAACGACGTTCCGACGCCGCCATGATTCCCGGTTCAGCCGAGGGCCCGAAACTCGATGGTGAAGCAAACTGGTCGATGTCCGAGGACGCTTCGGCTCTTCTGGTCGAAGATCATCCCGGTGTCGCCGCTGTGCTGACCACCGGCCTGGAGCAGTTGGGTTATGACGTCACCCACGTTGAGAGTGCGGAGGCCGCGCTGGAAAACCTGCGAAGCTCAGGTTCGCCTGCACTGCTTGTTGCTGATATCGGCCTTTCGGGGTCGATGGATGGCCTGACCCTGGTTCGTCAGGTTCGCGGGGACCACCCTCACTTGGCCGTCATGGTAACCACAGGTCGAACGCAGTCATGCACCGATGAGTTTGTGGTGCTGACCAAACCGTTTCGGATGGCTCAGCTCAAAACGGCGGTCGAAGAGGCGACCCACGGTGCTGAACTCAAGCGCCTGGCCGGGCCGGCCGATCGAGGCAGCGCTAGCTAGCCCCGCGTCGCTGGCGGAGGCTTTTGAGCGGTCGACCGTCGGCCGTTTGCGCGCTGGGCGTCGGTGCGGCCCGCTTGCGGCTCGCTTTCTTCCGACGTTTCTTTTTGGTGCCGGTACCGTTCACCGATCCAGCTGTCCTGGCCGCCTTACTGTCGGCGCCAGGCTTTGATCCCGCCGAAGCTTTTTTGCGGGCTGCGTTCGACGTCTTTCGAGCGGCCTTTGCCTGGGTCTTCTTGCTGGCTTTCTTGCTGGCCTTCTTGGCGACCTTCTTGGCAGTGCGCGAAGTGGCTTTTCGTTTTCGCCGGGGCTTGGTCTCGCTGGCCTCTGTCGCTGGGTCCTCCGCCACGGGGTTGGCGGCGGCCGCCGCCTTCAGCTCGAGAAACGCCTTTTGCAGCAGTCGGCTGAGCACATCGACGTCCGGCACCGCATCCCGGCAGGCCATCACGCCAAAATCGACGGAGTCGACGTAGCTAAGCACGGTGATATTGAGCGCCTGGCCGTCCACGAGCACCGACAGCGGATACCCGGCTTTGAGCTGGGCGCCGGCAAAGTAGAGAAGCTGTCTGGGGCCGGGCACGTTTGAGATCACCACGTTGGCCGGGGGCGGGACGAGGTCGGTGGCCCCGAGTCGATTGAGCACCGCTACCAGGCCCTGGGCCATCACCGCAAAATTGATTGACGCTGAGGGGAGAACGTTGGCCACCTCTTTCTTGGCCGCCCGGGTTGAACGGCCGATATCGGCGAGCCGGCCCAGCGGCGTTTTGCGGTGGGTGGCTAGCCTGGCGCTGACGTAGGTGATCTGGTTACCGCTGCGATTGATCTGGCGAATCGACACCGGAACGCTGGCGACCAAAGACCTTTTGGGCAGCGCCTTGTGCTCCCTTAGGTACTCGCGAATGGCACCGCTGCAGATGGCCAGCACGATATCGTTGACGGTGGCGCCGGTTGCCTTACCGAGCGCTTTGAGCTCGTGCAGCGGCATGCTGGTAGCGCCAAATTTTCTGGCCCCGGAAACCGGAACGTTGAAGATGGTTTTGGGTGCGGTGAACGGCGCCGGCGAATCATCCGGCTGAAGGCCGACGGCTTTCATGCCGTGACCGACCAGGAGCTTCCCGAGATCGATCCCCATCTGGGCCTGTCCCAGGAGACGGCGGCGAAGCCGAGCCGGAAGTCCCAGCAGGCTGCCGCTGCTGCGCCGGCCACGGCTCTTCGTAGCGAGGCCCGCCCAGGGGGCTTTGAGGGGGGCGTCAGGCTCGGTGCTGAGACAGGCCTCGAGCAGCGCAATGCCGCCCATGCCGTCGATCGCCGCGTGGTGCATCTTCATGTAGATGGCAAAGCGGCCGCCCTCCAGGCCCTCGATGATGTGGAATTCCCACAGCGGTCGTTCACGGTCCATCACCCGGCTGTGCAGCCGCGACACGAGTGAGAGCAGGTCCGCCATCGAGCCGGGCTGCGGGAGCGCCGAATGGCGAACGTGATAGTTGAGATCAAAGTGGTCGTCTTCGACCCAGGATGGGGCGGTGAGGACGCTCGTGCTGCTCAGCCTCAGATTGAACGGCGGTCCTGGTGGCAAAGTCTGAAGATTGGCCAGCAGATCGCGAACGAAATGCCCCGCGTAGTCAGCCGGTGGCTCGAAGATCTGGAGCGAGGCGACGTTCACCGGCGTTTTCTGTGTTTCCAGGCCCAGGAACGCCAGATCCAGGGCATTGAGTCGAGTTGCCATCACGCCAGCATACCTCGACTGGCCGAGTGTGAAAAAACGTGAGAAAGATTCTGTGGTTGGAAGCTCGCGGCAAAAGCGAGTCCGGCCGGCGTTTCCGCTACTCGGCGTACGACTCCAGGACGGCAAGGAACTCGCGACCGTAGCGCTCCAGCTTGGTCTCACCGACCCCGTTGATCTCAAGAAGCGACGCGGCGTCGGTCGGTTTGCTGGTGGCCATCTGACGCAGCGTGGAATCGTGGAAGATCACGTAGGGCGGCAGCTTGAGCTCCTCGGCCAGCCGTCGTCGACAGTCGCGTAGCGCTTCCCACAGCGGTGCGCTGGCAGGATCCAGCACAACTTTTGCGCTGGCTCGGCTGCGGCCGCCAACGCTGGCAACCGGCTTTGGATCCTGGCGCAGCTCAAGCGTGGCCTCGCCCTTCAGCAGATCGCGGCATTGCTCGGTAAGCCTGAGTGCGCCGAACAGTTCGGCGTCAGCCACCAGATAGCCGTGGACGATGAGCTGACGGGCAACCGATCGCCAACGCGCCGTCGAAAGCTCTTGGCCGATGCCGTAGGTGCTCAGCCGATCGTGTCCGTACTGACGAATTTTGGCGGTGTCGCCACCGCGCAGCACATCGATGATGTGGCCCGCGCCAAAGCGCTGGCCGCAACGGTAAACGCAAGAAAGGAATTTCCGCGCAGCGTCGGTCCCGTCAAACGTTGTGGTCGGGTTCAAGCAGTTGTCGCAGTTGCCGCAGCGCTCCATCACGTTCGGATCGTCGAAGTAAGCGAGCAGCGGGGCCCGCCGGCAGCTGCTTACCTCACACCATCCGAGCAGGGCATCGAGCTTGCGCTTCTCCAGCGCTTTGATGTGGTCCGCGGCCTCACTCGCGTCCATCATCTGCTTCAGTCGAACCACGTCCTGCAGACCGTAGACCATCCACGCGGTGGCCGGCTCCCCGTCGCGCCCAGCGCGCCCGGTTTCCTGGTAATACGCTTCCATGCTCTTTGGGAGATCCAGGTGGGCGACAAACCGCACGTCGGGTTTGTCGATGCCCATGCCGAACGCGATCGTGGCCACGATCACGATGCCGTCTTCCGTGGCAAATCGCTGCTGGTGTCGTTCGCGCTGCTCGCCGTCCATCCCTGCGTGGTAGGGCAGGGCGGGCCAGCCTTTCGACGCCAACCACTCGGCGATTGCGTCGACCTTCTTGCGGGCCAGACAGTAGACGATGCCGGACTGGCCGCGAAACGGTTCCAGGAATGCGGCCAGCTGACGACGCTCGTCGGTGCGTGGCTGGACGTGGTACGAAATATTGGGTCGATCAAAGCCGCTGACGAACCGTTGCGGGGTCTGCAGCTTCAGACGTTGGACGATATCTTCGCGAGTCTCGCGATCCGCTGTGGCGGTCAACGCCATCATAGGAACCCCTGGGAAAGTTTCGCGGAGCTCGCCAAGCTGCAGGTAGTCCGGTCGAAAATCATGCCCCCACTGCGATACGCAGTGCGCTTCGTCGATGGCGATCAACGCCAGCGGACAGTTGGCCAGACGTGCTCGGGTGCCTGATTGGTTGAGCCGCTCCGGAGCGACGTAAAGCAGGTCGAGTTTGCCCGTCTGGACAGCCCCCCAGACGGACGCCTGGTCCTCGCTGGTCATCGACGAGTTGAGGCAGGCCGCCGCAATACCCAGTTCTCGCAGCGCTGCCACCTGATCAGCCATCAGCGCAATCAGCGGTGACACCACCAGCGCAACACCCGGACGGATCAGCGCCGGAAGCTGATAACAAAGGGATTTCCCGCCGCCTGTCGGCATGAGCACCAGGACGTCGGAGCCCCCGATCACCGCCTCGATGATGCGCTGCTGCTCGCCGCGAAACGTGTCGAAGCCAAACTTCTGCTGCAGCAGATCTTGAGCGGATTGGGGCATCGGCGGTGAGGGCTCTGGATAGAATCGTGACTGTATACGCGTGTTGCCCGGCCAAGGGCAACCGCCTGGCCGCTTTTTCTACAGGCTCGGGCTTCCCACAAGCCGGCCAGGCCATGACAATAGCAATCGATCGAACCGTTCTAAACAGGATCCGATAGTGGATGAGTCCCATTTTCTGCTGAAGCCGCTGGCGTATCTGGGCGCGGCGATTGTCTTTGTGCCGCTGTTCCGCCGCTCCGGGCTGGGTGCGGTACTCGGCTATCTGGCTGCCGGTGTTTCGCTCGGGCCGTCGGGCTTTGCGCTCGTGGAAAACCCGAGCGACGTGCTGCACTTCGCCGAGGTGGGCGTAATCATGCTGCTCTTTGTCATCGGCCTAGAGCTGGAGCCGGCAAAGCTATGGCAGCTTCGTCGAAACATTGTGTTCACCGGGCTCAGCCAGCTGCTGATCAGCGGCGCGCTGCTGGGCTTGCTCCTCATGCTGCTCGGCCTGGCGTGGGGGCTGGCGTTGTTGCTCGGCTTTGTTTTGGCGCTGTCGTCCACCGCGTTTGCCCTGCAGCTGATGGAAGAGCGCAAGATACTCGGCAGTCAGCTCGGTCGGCGGGGTTTCTCGATCCTGCTGCTGCAGGATATTGCGGTGATACCGCTGGTGCTGGTGGTTGGCGCGACGGCCAAGTCCACCGCGGCGCTGGAGCACCAGCCCAACACGCTGGTCGGTGTCGCTGCGGTGGTCGGTCTGCTGCTGGCGGGTCGGTTCTTGCTCAAACCCCTGCTGAAATTGATTGCTGCCTACGCAAGCCGCGAAATCATGGCCGCCACCGCGCTCTTCATTGTGCTGGGGTACGCCGGCGTCATGCAGATGGTGGGCTTGTCAGCCGGCTTAGGGGCATTCATGGCCGGTATTGTGCTGGCGACGTCCGACTATCGGCACCAGCTTGAGGCCGACATCAATTCATTTAAGGGGCTGCTGCTGGGACTGTTCTTCATGGCCATCGGCATGACGCTCGACCTGAGTCTGCTGGCCCAGCAGCCGGTGCTGATCCTGGGCTTTGCACTGGCACTGATGGCGGTTAAGACCGCGGTCATCGCCGTGGCGCTCAAGGTCCGTGGCGCCACTCTCAGAGAAGGATTGACCATGGGCCTGCTGCTTTCACAGGGTGGTGAATTTGCTTTTGTGCTGCTTACCCAGATGGTGACCGGTGACCACCTCAGCCAGGAGACGGCCAGCCTGGTGACCCTGGTGGTCGGCATGTCGATGGCGCTGACGGCGCCGCTGTTGGTGCTCTTTGAGCGCCTGAGCGGCGGCAAGGATGGCGCCATGGCTGACCCGGATGATCGCTCCGGCATGGAACGCGAGCCGGAGGTGATCATCGCGGGTTTTGGCCGCTACGGCCAGATTGTCGGGCGCATTCTGCAGGCTGGGAATATCCCGTTTACGGCACTCGATAAAGATCCTCGGCAGATCGAATTTGTTAAACGTTTCGGCAATCAGGTCTCTTTTGGTGACGCTTCCCAGCTGGAGCTGCTTTACGCCGCGGGCATCGCGCATGCCCGAGTGTTTGTGGTCGCCATCGACGACCCGGATACGACGCTGCATATCGTTGAGCTGTGCCGAGAGCACTTTCCGAAGCTTCAGGTGCTGGCGCGGGCGCGCAACCGGGTTAACGCACTGCAGCTTCGGGGTGCTGGCTGCTCGCAGGTGGTGCGCGAAACCTGGCACAGCAGCCTCAACACCGCCACCAGCACGCTGGTTGCCCTGGGCTACAGCGAAGGGGCGGCGATGCGCCGTGCCCAGCTGTTTGCGAACCACGACGAGGCTGTCCTGGAGCAAGCGGTTGGGAAAGAGGAAGACATGGAAGCACTGATTGAAATCGGTAAGCGAGGGCGCGCTGAGCTGGAGCAGCTGTTCGAACAGGACCAGTCGATCTAAGCGCATCTGCCGGCCTCAAAAGCCGCTATGATGTACGGCATCTGCCGTAGAAAATGGTGGCCCATGATGCTTGTCCGCACGACGGCGCTGCTGACGTTGCTTGGTCTCTGCTGGCTCTGGTGGCGGCCTGAGCCGTCGGCGCCTGGTCCCAGGATCCCTCGCGAGGCACTCGAACTGCCGAAAGCCCACGCCTATGAGCGCGCCCACTTTCACGTACTGAGGCGCCTTCCGGCGGGCGGTGCGGAACTGCCGGCACAGGGTCTAGACCGCGCTCGGGCGGCAGCGGCAAGGCTGCCGAGCGCCAACGCGGCAAAACGCTACGGTCAGCGGTTCAGCGAGAAGGCGGCCGCGGCCTGGGAGTCGCTGGGGCCTGATCGAAAGGGTGGCCGCACGCGACGGATCGTTTTTGACGATCAGCGGCGCATGTATGCCGCCGGCGTATCGGGTGGGGTCTGGCGTTTCGATAACGGTCGCTGGCGCCCGCTTGGAGACCGGCTGAGTAACACGAATGTTGGGGCTTTGGCGGTCGCGTCAACGCCAGGCGCAGATCCGGGGCTGGTGATGTATGCCGGCACCGGTGAGCTGTACCGACGCACCAACCGGCCTTACGCCAGCATGACCGGTTCGGGCATCTTTAAGTCCACCAACGGCGGCGAAGACTGGGTGCAGCTGTCGGCCACCGTCAACGACAACTTTCTCTACGTCAGCGACCTGGTGATTTCACCCGGCAACCCAAACCGGATCTATGCTGCCACCAACACCGGCGTCTGGCGATCGGATAACGGCGGCGCCACGTTTTCGGTATCCCTGTCAACGATGGATGGCGACACCAATCGCTTTGAGGGGTGCACGGACCTGGAGCTGCTCGACTTCGGCGGTGGTGACCGTCTGCTCGCCACCTGTGCGTCCCGTTCAACAGACGATCGCTATTTTCTACCGGGGCTCCTCCCGGACGGCTGCATGGGTCCGTGTGACGCCCGCATTCTCCTGAACGCGGCGGCCGAACAGTCCGACGCCTGGGACGTGGTGCTCACGGAGCCCGGCATGGGAAGAACCTCACTGGCGGCTTTTGCCGGTGACCCCAACGTCGTCTACGCCCTCAGTGCCAGCACGCAGCCGGGTCCGGACAAAACCGGTGACGGCGTCGGCGACTACGACAACGGCCTGCACGGCGTCTTTCGCAGCAACGACGCCGGCGCTACCTGGGAGGCCACCCTGCGAAACACCAGCAGCGACCCGGTGAGTACGTGGATGCTGTCGTTTGCGTGGCAGGCGCGGACCGATGGCAATACGCCATACGGAGCGGGCTGGTACAACCAGGCGATCGCCGTTGACCCGTTCGACCCCGAGGTGGTGTGGGTTGGCGGCATGCAGCTGTATCGATCGGACGACGGCGGACGAGAGTTTGGGCTGACCTCCAACTATTTCGCCGACCGTGACGTGCCCGCGTCGCAGGGGCCTGAGATGCATCCTGATATCCATGCGCTGGTGTTCGACGAGTCCGGTCAACTTTGGGTGGGGAACGACGGCGGTGTCTGGCGCGCTCGCAATCAATCGGCGCCAACCAACCGAACTCGTGATGGCTACCGGACGGTGCTCACCTCGGGCGTGAACTTCGATGCCGAGGTGCGCGACTACACCACCACGCAGTTCTATCACGGCAGCGTGTCCCCGGATGGCCAGCTGGTGCTTGGTGGTATGCAAGACAACGGAACCGATGTTTTCAATCATCCGGAGTTTCCCGACCAGTGGGTGAATTTTTTTGGCGGAGACGGCAGCTACACGGCCTTTAATCCGATTGATGAGTTTCTCTACGTATCCGCTCAGAATGGGTACATCGCGCGGATCGATCGGAGTCTTCAGTACACCGTCCTGGCGGACCGGCTCCGGGAAGAAGCGCTAGACCGCGATGAGTTCATGTTTATCACGCCGTTTGTGCTGAACCCCGACAACCCCTCGACCGTGTTTGTCGGCGGCAAGCGCCTGTTTCGCGGAAATTTTGACGGTCAGATCTGGAACCGTGCCTCATCAACTTTTGGGAACACGTTTTACGATAAGACCAATGCGCTGGCTGCCGCGAGTGGGGGAACAGCGGTCCTGGTTGGCACGGGCAACGCCATTTATCGCATTGCCTCCGGTGACGCGGCCACGCAGGCAACCGTTCCGAATGAGACGGCGCCCCGGCAGGGCTGGGTGTCGTCGCTGACCTTTGACCCAGGTAATCCCGACGTTGCCTACGCTACCTATTCGAATTTCGGCGGCGACCACGTCTTTCGATCGATCGATGGTGGACTGAGTTTCCAGCCGATCGACGGCAGCGGGGCAGGGCGTCTGCCCGACGTACCGGTCCACTCGCTGGCGGTGCATCCCGAGGAGCCCGATTCCCTGTACGTCGGCACCGATCTGGGGGTCTTCTTCACGGCTGACGGCGGTCAGAACTGGCAGGTCGAAGAGACCGGCTTCGGCGGGGCGATTGTTGAGCGGGTGGTGATCAACGAACCGCAGGCGGCCGGTACCGCCTATCTCTTTGCCTTCACCTACGGCCGAGGAGTCTGGCGAGTGCCGCTGAGCGAGGTGGACGGCGCGCCCGGATATACGCTGACCTCTGCGGTGAACGGCCTGTGGTTTGACCCAACGCAGCCGGGCCACGGCATCCAGGTGCAGCTGATCGACGGCGAGGCCGCGCCCCAGCTGCTGGTGACCTGGTACGTTTACGACAACGGTGAGCCGCGCTGGCTCATCGGGACTGGTGAGATCAATCGCGATCGGGCGGTGGTCGACATGACGGTCACCCGGGGCGGCGAATTTGGTGCTGCCTTTGATCCGGCCAACATCGTAAGAGAGCCGTGGGGACAGCTAGAGCTGGTGTTCCGCGATGAGGACTCGCTCTCGCTGCGTTGGCAGTCAGCCTTTGAGCGCGGCCAAAACGGGACGCTGGCCATGGCGCGCCTGAGTCAGCCGAAAGATATCGCGGTGCCCGGCATGCCGGTGTCGCTCTGTTCCACGTCAGTCTATTTCAACGCGGCACAGGACGGGCACGGCATGGTGCTCGAAACGGTGGAGACCAGCGGCGAGCCTGGCATTGCCTGGTCGTGGTTCCACTATCGCAACGGCCGTCAGCTCTGGCTCGTTGGCAGCGGCACTTTTGCCGATGGGATGGTGGAATCCGAAGCGTTTGCCGGCCGGGCGGGGCAGTTTCCGCCGGCCTTCACGGCGGACGCGGCGCTTGTCGAGCGTTGGGGGACCCTGACCTTCGACTTTACCGATGAGCGCGAGTTTGTGGCGAGCTGGAGTCCCGACGACCCGACGCTAGCCCCGGATTCGCTCCGCTTCAGCCAGCTGACCACCCTGGCGCAAAGCGGCTGCAACTGACGGTCGGCGCCGGGAGCGTCCCCTGACCAGTCGATCAGCGCTCGGCTGCCAGCCTGAGCTCCGCCAGCCGTTCTTTGCTGAGGTTGTACTTGAGCAGTATCGGGATGGTTGCGAGGTTTAGGACCGCTGGCAGCAATGATGCACACCACAGGACCGCGGTAATGGCGGACTCGGGCTGCGCCTCTGCGCCCACATTCCCCTTGATCAGCCCGGCGGCGCTCAGCGCCACCCCTACCACCAGCGGCCCGAGAGCGCCTGCGAGCTTTTCGGTGGTAGTAAAGATACCGCTGTAGGCACCGGCGTTGTCTTTACCGCTGGCCAGTCGTCCGTACTCCATGGTGTCAGGCAGCAGGGCCTGGCCGCAAAGCAGGCCGCCCGTGGAACCGACGCCGATCAGCACGGCCCGCGCATAGATCAGCCAGCCGGGCTCCGTCGCGGTCCAAAGCACCCAGGTGGCGATGGCCAGCGCATACAGCGTGACGCAAATGATGTAGGTGTTTCGTTTGCCGATCCGGTCGATCACCGGGCGCCAGAGTGGAATGGAGACCAGTCCTGCGAGCGTAAAAACCAGCAGGTAGTTGCCGATATCGGCGGTGCTGAGCTGCAGCACGAAGCGAAACAGATAGGGGGCGCTGGCGAGCACGCTGGCCAGCGCAGCGAGCTGCAGCAGCTTGACGCCCACCAGCAGGAGGAAAGGGCGATTGCGGAGCAGCAGCTTTAGCCCGTCCGCAAAGCCCGCGGTCTGTTCAGCCGCCGTTGTACCGCCCACGGTGAGCCGGGTGTGGCTGGCCGTTGAGAAAAAAGCGAGGCATCCGGCACCGGCGGCAACCGCCGCGAACACCAGCGCCATGAGCTGATAGCCGGCCTGGCCCTCCCCGCCGAGCGCTACGAGCTTCGGCCCGCCGACCGAGCCGAGCATCACGCCCAGCATCAGAAACAGGACCCGGTACGACATCATTTTTGTTCGCTCGTCGTAATCGCGGGTCATCTCCGCGGGAATCGCCAGGTAGGGCACCGAAAACACGGTGTAGGCGGTGGCGTGAAACAGGAGCGCCAGCACGACAATCGTGACCGTCACGGCTGTGGTGGACAAGGGTTCAATCAGAAAAATCAGCCAAAAGGACAAACCTAGCAAGACACCGCCCGCGAGCAGGTAGGGGCGACGTTTGCCGAGCCGGTGCCGGGTTCGGTCGCTGATCATGCCCATCAGCGGGTCCGAGACCGCGTCGTACAGTTTGGTGATAAAAAACAGCGATCCGGCCAGCGCGGGCTCGAGCCCGACAACCGTGGTGAGATAGAACAGGCCGAACAAGGCCAGCGCGTTGTACACGGTGCCGGTCCCAAAAGATCCCGCACCCCATCCGATCATGCCCCAGTTCAAGCGCGTTTCCCGTCAACCAAGTGGGCGGAACATAGCAGATTTTCACCTCACCTGTATGTGGGTGGATTAAACTATTAACTTATTCAGGAAGCGCGTTCGGGAGTAAGTCATGAATCGGGCACCCGGGAAGCAGGTTCGGTCCGTCGAAGCGGTCAAACAGGAGTACAAGCTGACGTTGCCGAAAGTTGTCACAGGGTTCGTTGACGGCGAGAGCCTGCCTGCCCATGGCGACTTTCAACTGACGGCCATTTGCCCGGCGACCGAAACCCCGCTCTACGAGCTGGATGAGAGCAGCGCAGCGGATGTCGACAGGGCCGTTCGGGCTGCCCGAGCGGCCTTTGATGGCACCGCCTGGCCGACGCTCCCGCACAGCCAGCGCAAGGGAGTGCTGCGGCGGATCTGTGACGTCATCGAAAAGCACCAGGAAGAGCTTGCCGTGATCCAGGCCCTGGAAGTCGGCCTGCCGCTGAGCGGTATCCACGCCATGCACATGCCCCGCACGATCGAAAACTTCGATTTTTTCTCCGAGGTGGCGGGAACTCTGGCCGGGGAAAGCTTCACACAGACCGGCAACTATCTCTCGGTCGTCACTCACGAACCGGCGGGCGTGGCTGCGCTGCTGACGCCCTGGAATGCCCCGCTGGTCCTGGTGTCGATGAAGCTGGCGGCGGCACTCAGCCTCGGTAATACCGTGGTGCTCAAACCTTCCGAATACTGCCCGTACTCACTCCGTCGGTTTGTCGAGGTGCTGCACGAGGCCGACCTGCCGCCCGGCGTTGTCAACCTGGTGAACGGCCGAGGGCCCGTCACTGGCGATGCGCTGGTACGCCACCCCGGCGTCGACGTCGTCGGTTTTGTGGGCGGCACCGAAACAGGCAAGGTCATCATGGCCAGTGCTGCACAAAGCCTCAAAAAGGTCGGCATGGAGCTGGGCGGAAAGTCCGCCAACATCGTGACCGACTCGGCAAACCTCGAGACGGCCATCGACGGCTCGCTGCTGGCGATCCTGGCCGGCAACGGATCACAGTGTCTGGCCGGTTCCCGAATCCTACTCCAGCGAGGGATCGCTAATGAGTTTGTCGAAAAATTCACCGGCCGCCTGGCTAATATCCGCGTCGGCGACCCGTTTGATCCGCAGACCGAAGTCGGAGCGATGGCGTTTGCCGCGCACTACCAGCGTGTCCTGTCGTACGTCGACGTGGCGCGGGAGGAAGGTGGCGAAGTGCTGGTCGGCGGTAAACCCGCCCCCGGCTTCGAAGCCGGGTATTTTATGGAGCCCACCGCGGTCATGGCGAGCAGCAATCAGACCCGGGTTTGTCAGGAAGAGATCTTTGGCCCCTTTGCGTCACTGCTGACATTCGACACGTTGGATGAGGCGGTGGCGATGGCTAATGAGTCAGACTTCGGGCTTGTCAGCTACCTGTGGTCAGACGACCTGCCGACAGTGATGCGCGCAAGCCGGCAGATTAAGGCCGGGACCGTATGGGTCAACACGCCGCTGACTCGAGATCTGCGCGCCCCCTTCGGCGGCTACAAGCAGTCGGGTGTCGGTCGCGACGGCCTTCGCGCTTCCGTGGAGCTGCTGACGGAAGAAAAAACCATGATGATCCCCAACGAGCCGCTGTCGCTGCCGAAGCTGGGGCAGGGAGATTGAGTACATGAGCGACAACTTCACGCAAATCTACCAACCGAATCAGGATGAGGCCGCACGGCAGGCGTTCGTTGGCGCGCTAAAGCGGCAGATCAACGCCAATCTTGAGCGGCGGCTTACCCAGCGCTACGACGAGGTGTGCGCGCCAAGCTTCGAGCAGCACCATGGGCATACACCCACGAACCGCGACGAGGCGACGCAGGCATTGAAGAGCGACCCGCTTTTTCAGATGTGGGGTTCGTTGACCTATACCTCGCAGGACCTGATGTGGGAGACCGTCGGCGATACCGTCGATCGGACGGTCGCCCGCCTGGAAACCCGGGCTGCGGAGCTGGAGCAGGGTGAGTCAGTCGGCACGCTGGCACTAAACCCCGAACTGGAAATGCCCGAGCCGATCGGCAGTACGGAAATCCATCGCCAGCCCGGGGGCTACTTTTTCGCTGGCGGCAATCTGACGGCCGCCGCTCTCTATGCCGGCACGCTGATGCTTTACACGTCAGCGAAGGGCTTCTCCAGCAGCGCCGACTCACCGTTTTCTTTTGTCGGTCAGGGCGTGGCCAAAATGGTTGAGCCGATGCTGGAGGGCAAGAAGCCGCTCCGTATTCTCGACATGGGGTGCGGGCCTGGGACGGTGACGTTTGGCCTGAAGCAGTACTTCCCCGAGGCGGAAGTTTACGGCGTCGACCTTTCTGCGTCGTTCGTGCGGTTTGCCCATCTCTGGGCTGAGGAAGCTCGCGTGCCGATTCACTACCGGCAGGCGGACGCCGCCGAAACGGGCCTGGAAGCAGGGACGTTCGACCTGATTGTTTCCCAGATCATGTTTCATGAAACGTGGCACGACAAGGCGCCCGCGATCTTTGCTGAAGCCAAGCGACTTTTGGCGCCTGGCGGCATGATGGTCAATATCGATGTTCCCTACCAGCCCGAGCGTATCAGCCTGGTCGAGCAGGTGACCAACAGCTGGCAGGTCGAAAATAACGGCGAGCCCTTCTGGACCGGTTTTGCAGACAGCAGCGTCATAAAGATGATGCAAAAAGGCGGTTTTGCGGAGGAGGAGTGTTTCGCCCGCTATGTCGCTGCGGGTCCATCGCGCGACTACTACGTGTTTGGCGCACGCCCGGGGGCAGCGGCATGAGCGACTCGGCTTCCGTCAGCGAGCTTTTGCTGAAACCCCAGCGCGGCAAACCTGGCTTTGTCAGCGAGGTCGGCGCTGATCAACTCGTCGATGTGGTGATGCGCCTGGCCATGGAAATCTCCGCGCTTCGCGATCGGCTAGACGTTCATGAGGCGCTGGCGGAAAAGCACGGCTTTGGCGGACCGCAAGTCATCGACAGCTTTGAGCTCGATGACGCCACCCGTGACCGCCAGGCGGCCCGTCGAGAACGGTGGGTTCAGCGCGTTATCCATGACCTGACCACCTGAGCACGTCGACGTGACCACGCATTCCCCCTCAAACCCCGGCCGGCGCCAGGCCCTGGCGGTCGGTAGTGCAGCGCTGGCCGGCGCGGGCCTGCCGGCGGTCCATGCGACGGGTAAGTCCTACACCTTTGTTCTGGTGCCGGGGACGTGGCACGGCGGCTGGGTCTGGCAGCCGACAGCACGCGAGCTGCGGCGCCGTGGCCATCGAGCCTATGCGGTCACATGCACCGGGGTTGGCGAGCGAAGCCATCTGATGAGCCCCGATATCGGTCTCGAAACGCATGTGCAGGACGTCGCCAACGTTCTGCGTTTTGAGGAGCTCGAGAACGTGGTTCTCGTCGGCCATTCGTTTGCCGGCCTTACCGTGACTGGCGTGGCAGACGCCATGGGTGATCGTATCGCCCGAATCGTTTTCTACGACGCGTTTGTGCCGACTCGAGAGCGTCCGGCCTGGGTCATGCGGGACGAGGCGGGCAACTGGCCGGAATGGTGGGTCGACCGCCAGTCGCGTTTTGTCGACGGTTATCAAATGGCCTTCGACAAAGAATATCCCATCGAAATGCTGCTGGATCCCAAGACTCACCCGCAGCTGGCTCAAAGCGTCGCGTCGCGACTGACCAACCATCCCTCGCGCCAGTGGACCGAGCCGGTGTCGTTCAGCAACGGAGGCTGGGAGTCGTTCCCATGCGCCTACATCCACTGCGTCGGCCAGAAGTACCGGCAGTCGAGTGCCGCCATGTGGCAGCCCGCGAGAGATCAGCAGTGGCCGTTTATTGAGCTGGACGGTCCGCGACTCGCCATGCTGACCCAGTCTGCGCAGGTTTCTGACGTACTCGAAAACCTTGCGGCAGGCTGATCCTTCACTCTTGAGGCTGACGACAAGGCCATGACTGACTCCGCCTCCACCCGTTTTGCGTGCGTTGGTGGCGGCAATGTCGGGCGCGCCTGGGCCATTGTGTTTGCCCGCGCGGGCTTCCAGGTGTCGCTCTACGATGCTGACGAGGAAGGGCTATCGGTCCGATCCATGCCGGCGATTCAACGCAGCCTTCGGGACCTCGAGGAAGCAGGCCTCCTGTCAGACGCCGAGGCGGTTCTGACGCGGATTCACGTTGAGCCGTCCCTCGCCGAGGCGGTGGCCAACGCCAGCTACGTTCAGGAAAGCATCTCGGAAAACCTGACGGCCAAGCGGGCGCTGTTTCGCGAGCTCGGTGAGCTTGCGCCATGGGACGCAATCCTGGCGAGCTCCACCTCAGCGATTCCCGGATCCCGGTTCATGGAGACGTTGCGCGAACCGGGGCGCTGTCTAATTGTTCACCCGGTCAATCCGCCGTACCTGATTCCGCTGGTCGAGCTTTGTCCGACACCGTGGACCGATCCTGAGATTCTTGATCGGTGCCGCGAGCTCATGACCACCCTGGGCCAGCGGCCCATTACAGTTCAGCGAGAGATTCCCGGCTTTGTGCTCAATCGACTCCAGTTTACGCTGCTCACCGAAGCGCTCCACCTGGTGGGGGAGGGGTATTGCACCCCCGAAGACCTGGACCACGTGCTCACCGACGGCCTCGCCATGCGGTGGGCGTTTCTCGGGCCTTTTGGGGTAGGGCACCTCAACGCAACCCAGGGCTTTCAAGGCTACATGGACAACCTGGGCCCCATGATGCGCGAGCTGGCGGCAGACGCTCGAATGGACTATCCGTGGGACGAAACGCTGGTGGCTAAGATCCACGACTCGCTGGGTGACCATTGCCCGGTGGATGAAGTGCCAGAGCGTCAGGCGTGGCGCGACCGAGAGATTATGGCGTTGCGTCGACATCGCAAATCACGCGAGTAGAGTGAGGGAGTCGGTCAGCGTTACCCAGACTTTGTCTGCGGACTTTGCGTGAAAATGATTTTGCGGAAATTAGCGCTCCGTCACTCTGACTGGTCCGCGGCAAGTTTGGCGATTGCGTCCCGATAGCTGCCAAACAGATCCTGATCAGAGAAAAGCTCAACGGAGCGCTGCGGCGGAACGCCGATGCCCTCGTAGAGCTGTCCTTCAGCATCCTTTACGGTCTGGTAGGAGATTGTCACGCGAAAACCTCGCGGCAAAGGTTTGGGTAGCAGTCCAGACAGGGCGCCGCGGGTTGAGCTGCCAACGTGCTCGACCTTGGGTAGAGCTCTCATCATCAACACAAATGCTTCCGCCGCGCTCGCGGTGATTTCGCTTGTCACAAGAACAATCTTCTGCTGGTCAAACACACTGGCCGGAGAGAGTCGTATGATCCGGGGTTTCGATCCGGGCGCGCTGTATTCCATCACGTCGCGGGGATCGTTCATGAAGGCGGCGACTGCGGTCATAGCCGCCGCATCATTGCCGCCGCCGTTGTGGGACACATCGACAATCATCCGGCGAGTGCTCTGCAGACTGTCGCCTGCCCGCGTGAGCGCGCCGCGGAACGTCGCGAGCTGGTTTTGACGAGACTCTGGGTCTACCGTAAAGCTCGAGAACCGATTGATGCGAACGTAGCCCATGTCTTTTCCGATGATGCCCCATTCAAGGGCACCGTTGGCGCCGCTGGCATAGGTGCCAGGGTCAATCAGCTCGACAATGGACCGCTGGACCGAGCTGGCCCAATTCCCCACAAACGCACCCTCCGAGAGCTGCTGGTCGCCGCGCTCCCAGATCTGCCGTAGCCGTGTCCTGAGTCGCGGGCGGCCGGCGTTAAAGTGTTTATCGCGCCACGTCAGATTGACGTGGCTATCATTGAGCTCGCCGAGCATCTCAACAAGAAGATCAAAAAGCTCGCTGTCGGTCTTAAGCTGGGCCGCCCGCGGACGGTAGCGTGCTCGGGCGGCCGCCCAGTCGACTCCGCGCTCGTCAAAGAAGCCGTAGTACCGGTCGAACAGCAACCAGGCGGTATCGAAAACGTCTAGCAACTCTGCGCTTTCTACCTCCGACAAACGCTGGCAGGGCTCGGGGAGATCGGCTAAGCGAACGTATTCGAGGTGGTTCTGTAGCAGCGCCGGATGATTGCGGTAGTCGTAGTAAGAAAACTGTGTTTTGTCAGCTGCAGCGGCGTGCCGGTAGATCGAGAATGGCGGGATCACGCCGGTATCTGCGATGCAATACTGATCAAGCTGGTGGAAAAGCGTTACCTCATCATTGGCGAATACGGCAACGTGACCCAGCACGTTATTGCGCCAAATTCCGGTAAGGTGCTGCTTTGCCTCCTTTGAGGTAACGCTCTGCCATTCTCGAAACTGCTCGAGATTTTCTTCGCCGCTGCAGCTCACGAGGAGGCCTAGAGTGAACGTTAGGGCGGCCTGGCTGACTTTCTGCTTCGTTGCTAGCACTTTGGTGGATCTCTCCATGTAACCCGTATTTGAGATTTTGAGTCGAAATATCTCGAGCCTTACTGCTAATTCCATGCTCTTTTGATGTAACGACGTGCGAGAAGAGGTTTTGTCACTCGCTGATTATCGAGCCCGAGTTTTTCTTCTTGACCGGCGACGAAAGGCTTTGCACGGCATGGCGGTATGATATCGAGGGTACCGCGCTAACGAGGAACCGACGGAATGAATGCTTTTCAGCGCTGCTCGCAGCTCGCACTGTTCGGCGTCTTAGCGGTGGTTGGAGGTTGCGGAACGGGTTTCGGTGACAATTCAGAGGCCACCATCAACCTGCTGCGACAACACTTTGGCGCGGACACGGCGCTTGAGGAAACCGGCTGGAAGCTGCGGGACATCAGCGGCGCTGGTGACCGCTTCGTGGTGGTGCTGGACTTCCCGCCGGCCGGCAGCGGGTCGCGAAGCGCCCCCGTGTTCACCGAACTGGTTGCGCTGTGCCCGGTCACTTCCTCGGACGCCTACTGGACGAACAAGCATGCTCAACCCTTTTCGCTCTTTATCTCGAGATCTGGGAAGAAGGGCGCCGAGGCGATGGCGTTTTGCACACGAAGTTTCGACTATGACGCCTACCGGCGATTGACCGACCCCCGTTCAATCGCCCGGGAACCGCTGACGAATCTCCCGCCCGCTGACGCCGACCCTGAATCACTGAATCGAATGGTCGAGCAGGGCAGCCCAAGCTTTGCTGAAGCTCAGCGTGCGCTAATGGACGACGATACGGGCCGCCTGCAGGACATCCTTTTTGCGCGGCAGGAGCTGGTTGAGGCGTATACGGGAGGAGGGCGGACGCTCCTGTTCGACGCGGACTCGGCGTCTGAGGTTAAGGTGCTGATCGCCTTCGGCGCGAACCCGAATGTTGCCGACAGCGACGGTGTCCCGCTGCTCGAATGGCATGCCCAGCTCGGCGAGAATCGGCTGGCCGTCCTGCGCCAGCTGATTGAGATGGGTGCTGCGGCCAGGCACGTCAGGCCGGAATATGCGGGTACACCTGAGGTTGCGCTGCTGTTGCTGGACAATGGCGCGGAAGCCACGGGGGATTCGTTACTCGAAGCCATTCGCGCCGGTATGCCGGGTGTGCCGCAGGTGCTTTATGATCGCGGTGCCCGCCTCGACCAGGCACCCAATCAGGCAGACGTGCTCCATTCGCTGGTGCGTTCGTCCAATCTTTACACCGAGGCGCAGCTGCCCGGATGGTTGAATCGGCTTGAACGTTTTGTCGCGTTAGGGGGTGATATCAATCTGCCGGATGGGAGTGGTGTGGGCGTGCTTTCGGTTGCCACGCAAACGGAACCCTGGCACGGAAAGGATGCCTTGATCGAGCGTCTGGTTGAGCTCGGCGCCGAAGCGCAGCTTGAACGATGAAGACCGGCCAGCGAGAAATGATCAAGCTGACTTTTCCAAAGGACACCCTATGATTCGTCGCGGCGTTATCGTGGCATCGCTGCTGGGTGCAGCGATAGCTGCCGCTTGGGGGTTACCAGACTTTGCTGAAGCGGCGGACCGCCCAAAGACGGTCCTGGGCCAAAAACCCCCTGGGTTGATACCCGTTCAGTTTGCCCCGGGCCATGTTGGGACGGACCACCTGGAGGTGATGGGCGCGTTGCATCCGGACATGACGGAATTTTTCTTCGTCAGGCAGGTGCTGGGCGAACCGTCCAAACACTGGTCGATTCGTCTCAAGGAAGGCCGTTGGCAGGATCCCGTGGAGCAAACACATGATGAGGCTGTCTTTGTTTCGCGTGACGGTCAGACAATGTTCCTGGGCAATCGGGTTCGACAGCAAACGGCCAACGGCTGGTCTGCACCCAAAAGCCTGGGGCCGATGTTTGAGCCATATTCCATCATGCGGCTGACGTCGTCGGCGTCCCAAACCTACGTGTTTGATGAGGCTGACGACGTGGGCACCATCAGGTTCTCGCGGATTGTGAACGGCCAGCGGCAAAGACCGGAAGTTTTTGGATCGCACATCAACAGCGGTAGGTTCACGGCGCACCCATTTATTGCGCCCGATGAGAGCTACCTGATCTGGGACAGCGAACGCGCTGTTGGCTACGGCGGTTCGGATCTTTACGTGAGCTTTCGTGAACCTGACGGCTCCTGGGGTGATGCCATCAATCTTGGCGGTGACGTCAACTCGTCGGATGAAGACGCCTTTGGAAGCGTCACGTCTGATGGGCGGTTCTTCTTTTTCCATCGGGTAAAGCTTGATCGTGAAAACCCCGAGAACAGCACTGCCAATATCTTTTGGGTCGACGCACGGGTGATTCACGCGCTGAGGCCTTAACAGGTCTATCACTCTGTTACCCTCCAATGTACAGATCTATGCGCATAATGTATATTATGTTAAATAGCGTAACTGCCGGTTAGAGCGGGACCCGAGAAAAACCCAGAAAACATGACTTAGTGAGCGCCCTCTGCTCCTGCAGGCGTGGCTTGGATCTTCTCAATCATGGCGGTGGCATGAACGTTGCCCGGGTCGAGCTCCAGGACTTTACGGTATTGCGCCAATGCTCCAGCGACGTCTCCCGAGGCCAGCAGCGCCTCGCCCAGGCTATCGTGAGTGTTTGGCGAGCTCGGAAACAGCTCCACGTTCAGTGAAAACACCGCAATCGCATCGCTCATGTCGTCGCGCTCTGTGAGCGCATAGCCAATCGTGTTCAGGAGCACTTCGCTTTCCGACAGGTCGAAGCGTTCTCCTTGCCTTGCTGCATAACGATAGTTGGCCACCACCTCAGCGCCGGTAGCCGTCTCATAATCGGCCAGCGCCACCAGAAGCGGTGTTTTGGGCGTTTTACCCGTATAAATCTCCTCAATGAGCATGCGGGCGAGCGTAATCGTCAGCTCGTTATTCTGCGTATCGTCGGTGCACACCATCACCCCAATCTTCTGATCGGGCGCATAGCGGATATTCGCGCGAGCGCCGCCGCCACGATGACCCAATGTCAGCACACCGTTTCGGCGATCGATGATATTCCCCAGGCTGTAGTTGCCAAATGCGTGGCGCTCATCGAGCAGCAACATCTTCCAATAGCCTGCACCGATAACGGTCGCGCTGTTGATTCCCAAGAATAAGCGGGCCATATCGTCGGCGGTGGTTTGATAGCCGCCTGCGCTGAGGATCAGCCTTGGCTGGGATTCATCAGACAGTGCAGGGTGGGTGGTCTTTGTCATGCCAGCTGGATCGGTCACGTAGCGTTTAATGAGGACATCAAATCCCTCCCCTAGCCGCTGGCTCAAAATCCATTCGCCCACCGCATAACCCGATTGTCGGTAACGAGAAAACTCGCCCGGCTGATAGTCCAGCGGCGCACCTTTGACCAGCCGATAGATCGTTTCATTGCTGGCGTTCGGGTCAGAAAGGAGATCCCCAAAGGCTGGCTTGTTAACCACCATCGTGATGCCAGAGGTATGGTTCAACAGTCTATAGAACGGTATGTCGCTCCAGTCGGCAGGGGCATCTTCCAGCAGGTCGTCCAGCGGGGCATCCAGATCGAGACGCCCTGCCCTGGCAAGGTTGGCATAAGTGAGCGAAGCCAGCACTTTGGTGGCGGAGTAAAGGCCGCAGGAAGAACTAGACGTGTATGGGTCACCATTGGACATTTCGCCGAAGCCTCTGGCGACGAGGATGTGGTCCCTGGACACTGCCGACACGGCCAGGCCGTCCACCCGGAAGGATTCCATGAGGCTGGGTATCTGCTTGACCGTCGCCAGCTCCGACGCGACGGATTCACCGCTGAGGAGGATGGCAATCGTCAGCCAGAGGCCCGCCAAGACGGCCGCGTGCGGTCTTGTTCCGATCGGCGACATCACGACTCTTCGCGGCACTGCTCGAAGTGTTTGATGGCTTTCTCGAACTTGTCGCGACAGCCGGGATTGCAAAAGCCCACCACGTCGCCGTGGAGTAGTGTCAGCGAATCCGCTGAGACGGGATCGCCAGACCAGGGGCAAACCTGATTAACGCAGTCTTTGAGCTTGAGCTTTTCCATTCAGAGACTCCTTTGAAGCCGGGGTGGTTGGCCTCGGTTAAAACGGCACTGCCGTCGTTCCATGAGGTGAGCGACGCAGATTGAGGCCTTTTGTTACGTTGTTCTTATTTCGACTGGTGTCCGCGATACCTCATCGCGACGTTACAGCGCTCATAGCGCGATCCAAATTGCTGCATGATGTGGGCGTCGTGTTCAAAGCCGAGCTTTTCGTAAAGTTTGACCGCGGCGCTATTTTTTTTGTTGCTGACGAGAAACAGTCTGTCTTGCCAGCCCATCTCGCGTACACGCTCCAGCACGAAACGCAGCAAAAACTCACCGGCACCCTTACCTCTCGCCGCTGAGCGAACGCCCATTTTGGTCACTTCCACAAATCCCTCGTCGGCTTGCTCCAGTGCACACGTTCCGACGATTCCGTCCTCGTCGCTGCGCACAAAATAGATCGCCCCGCCTTGATCGATAATGTTCTCCCTGGGGTTCATCAAGACATTCTGGTCATGGGGTTCGATCGTAAACATGTCTTTGATCCACTCCACGTTGATGTCGTGAAAATCCCGCGCGTGGTGGTCAGCGTATGGCTCGATGGTCAGCGTGTTGGCTTGCACCCGATCGAGCATCGAATTCTCGTCAAGGCGCCGTTCGATCTCCGCCACGCTGTTTAGAAAGTCTCCGGACAATCCGGTGGTCAGACTCCGCGCGGCGGCGTCCACGCGCAGCCACATCGACTGTTTCATCCGCGAAACGCTGCCCCGCCCCAGCTCGGTGAGCGAGAGCTGGCGGAATCGTTTGTCATGCTCTCCGGGAGCGGAGGCCACCAGGCCGCTTTTGGTCGCTTCAGCGACGGCGCGGGTGGTGGCGGGTTGGCTGATGCCGAGCACCTCAGCGGCGTCATTGACACTCATGGGCCCATAGCGATCCAGGGCCGCAACCAGCGGAAACTGGCCGGGCTGAAGGGGCTCCCCGCTGGCTGAGTGGATCTTGGCTGCGTCCGCCAATAGCGTATCGGCTAAACGTTTGAGACGACTCGCCAGCGCCAGCGGCCCGAGATCACGAAGGATGTCATGCTTTCTCATATAACCAGATATATAGCGGACTATATTTAATCTTGCAACCCGAAAAAATAAGTTCCCACTAGACTCGTGGCCCTGGCTCGGCCCCATTTTGCGCGCTAAGGTCCCGCCGGAACTCGCCATGGAGACCGATATTTCCAGCTCAAACCCCAACCCATCAGAAACGCAGCGCGAGAACCCTTTTGAGTCTGGGGGTAAACGTTATGCCAGCTACCGCCCGTCATACCCGCCAGCGCTGGCGGACGCCCTGGCAGGATGTCTTCAGAATCGGCGGCTGGCGTTAGACGTCGGCTGCGGCAGCGGGCAGCTGACCCAACTGCTGTCTCCGCTGTTTGATCAGGTGCTGGGCATTGACCCTAGCGAGGACCAGCTGGCGCAGGCCCGACTGAAGGCGCAGCACCTATCCAATCTGACGTTTAGGCAGAGCCCCGCCGAGCACACCGGGGTTGCCGACGGATCGGTGGATCTGGTAGTTGCGGCTCAGGCGGCGCATTGGTTTGACCTGCCTGCCTTTTATGAAGAATCGCGTCGTATCGCGTCACCGCGGGCAGCGATTGCGCTGGTCACCTACGGTGTGCCCTACATCAATCACTGGGTGAACACGATCTTCCAGCAGGGATACTGGCAGCGCGTCCACGAGTTCTGGCCCCCGGAACGCGCGCAGGTGGAGTCGGGCTATGCTGACCTCGACTTCCCCTTTGCCGCCATCGACTTTCCATCGTTCCAGGAGAGCCAAGCCATGACCTGCGATGAGTTCACTGGCTATATCACCACTTGGTCAGCGTATAAGAACGCCGTTGCACGCGGTTGCCGTGACCGGTTCGACGACTTTTTTGCGCGTTTGGAGCGTGCCTGGCCAGGTTCAGCAACCTGCGAGGTGGTGTGGCCGATTGTCGTCCGGGCAGGCCACGTGCGGGCCTGACCCGGTATGCTGATCGCTGTCTGCTCGTAGTTTTACGATTCGATCACCACCTTCCCGACGGCCTGACCGCTTGCCAAACGGCCATAAGCTTCACCCGCCTGAGCCAGGCGAAACTGCGGCCCGTCTAACAGCGGCTTGAGCTCTCCGGCGTCAGCGATGGCAGCCAGCTTCTCCAGAATGGATCCATGCTCGGCACGGCCAACGTTGTGCAGCATCGGAATCAGCATAAAGACAACGTGCAGCGACAGGCCCTTAAAGTGAGCCTCGGTCAGATCGATTTCGACCAGCGATACCGTGGAGACTACGTGGGCGTTCAAGGCCGCTGCGGAAAAGGAGTTCAGCATGTTCATGCCGCCCACCGAGTCGTACACCACGTCAAAACCCGCGCCGCCCGTATGCGTCTGGACGTAGTCTTCAACCGACTGGCTTTTATAGTTGATGGCGGTGGCGCCATAACCCTCGACGACAGCGGCCTGCGCGTCGCTCGACACGGTGGTGTAAACGTCAGCCCCCATATGCTTCGCCAGCTGCACCGCAACATGCCCAACGCCGCCGGTCCCGCCGTGAACGAGCACCTTTTGCCCCTTGCCCGTCGCTGCGCGGACCAGCCCCTCATAGGCGGTGATGCCCACCAGCGGCAGCGCAGCCGCTTCGCGCATGCTCAACGATTGCGGTTTGAGAGCCAGCAGCTGGGCATCAGCGGCGATGTACTCAGCAAGGGCGCCGGGGAGGTCGGTCAGACCTCCGGCGCATCCGTAAACCTCATCACCCGGTGCAAACCGATCAACCCCGTCGCCGACTGCCTCAACGACACCGGCGAAGTCCATGCCCAGCAATGCTGGAAGCTTCGGCGAGAGCGGCAGGGCTTCGCCGGCAGACCGAATCATCGTGTCTACGGTATTGACGCTGCTTGCGGCAATCCGAACTAACACCTGGCCCGGCGCCGCCTCGGGCGTCGGCAGCTCGGTGGACTGGAACTCGGCTTGGTCGCCGTACTCATTGAGAATCATGGCCTGCATGGGTGGGCTCTCCGATTGAAATACCAATCAGGTGAGCTTAGGGGCTACCCTTCTGACAGAACACCCACCGTCCGGATATTCAGTATTCGGGAAACGTTGGTAAAGGCGTTCGATCCCTCAGGGCTTCCGCAGCCATACCGGTGGATTGCCAATTTTTTCTAGCAGGAAATCGATGAGTGCTCTCACCTTGGCCGTGAGCACGTTGGACTTGGGATACACCAGCCAGATGGCCGAGCTGTCGGCGATTTCGTAATCGGGAAGCACGCGCACCAGCGATCCGTCAGCAATATCCTGGCCGACACTCCAGTAGGAGTTCATGGAGATTCCCGCTCCCGCAAGCGTGGCGATCCGCATGCTGGTGCCGTCGTCACAGACCACTCGTCGCGCTGACACTGTGGGCGGGAAAATCCCGTCCGGGCCGTCGGTGGACGAGGCGAGTCTTCTCGGGCTGGCGTCGCCGAACGTCAGTAGCTGGTGCTGGGCAAGATCATCGGGGGTTACCGGTGTCCCGAACTTTGCGAGGTACTGAGGGGCGGCACAGAGCAGTCGAAGGTCGTCGGCCAGCTTCCGGGCCCGCAGGCTGCTTTCCTCAATTGGGTAATTGCGAAGCGCCAGGTCAAATCCCCCTTCGATCAGATCTTGCGGCAGGTCTGACAGCCGCAGCTCCAGGTTGATTTTCGGGAAGCGATCGAGAAACTCGGGCAGGAGCGGCGCAACGTATAGCTGGGCAAACGAGCTCGACGCGGCAAACCGCAGCGTCCCCGTGACCTCCGGGGTGCCCTGCCCCAGCGCCGCAAAGGCCGCATCCTCCTGGGCGAGCAGCTCCCGCGCAAACGGCAAAAACTCGGCGCCCTCCCGGGAAAGTGAGATTTTTCGCGTCGAACGGTGCAGCAGGTCGGCACCGAGCTGCTTCTCGAGCTTGGCCAAACGAGCGCTGGCGACCGCCGGCGCCAGCCCCAGCTGGCGCCCCGCCGCGCTGATATTCAGCCGTTCAGCGGCCAAGACAAATAGACGCACGCCCTCGGTGTCCAAGCAATTATCTCCAAAAGCCAAAGAAGCATGATTGTCTGGCCGACTTTATTTCTATTTTCTGATAAATGCCACGCTCAAGCGCGGGAAAGGCTATCGCTAGCGCGCGTCAAACGCCCCCGCAGAAAACACTCCCCTTGGCGCGGGAAAGCTGTTAGAAACGCAGCATGGAACACTCAGGAAAAAGCTCGCTATGAATTATCTGCACACGATGGTGCGCGTCAGCGATCTGGAAAAATCGCTTGCGTTCTACTGCAACGCGCTGGGGCTGGTCGAAGTGAATCGATTCGACAACGAAGGCGGTCGGTTTACGCTGGTTTTTCTTGCCGCTCCGGACGACGTGGCGGCCGCCAGTGAGAGCAAGGCGCCGCTGGTGGAGCTAACGTACAACTGGGACCCCGAGGACTACCAGGGCGGGCGAAACTTTGGCCATCTCGCCTATCGGGTCGACGATATCTACGCGCTGTGCCAGCAGCTATCGGATGCTGGCGTTACGATCAACCGTCCCCCGCGGGACGGCCACATGGCATTCGTTCGGTCCCCAGACGGGATCTCGATTGAGCTGCTGCAGCGGGGAGAGGCGTTGCCAGCACAGGAGCCCTGGGCCTCAATGCCCAACTCCGGTCAGTGGTAGGCTGGCACGACTGCTGCGAGGATCTGCTCTGGGTCAACGCCCGCCGGCAGGGTCCCGTAACTCGGCAGCCCCACGCTTGCACGACCGAGCCGGAATTGGCACCAGGCCTCCGCTATCTCGGACTGGTCGCTGCGCAGTAGCATTAAGGCCTGCAGCGTGACAATCAACTGATGGGTCATGCGTCTGGCCTGCGACGGATCCGGTGTTTCCAGTCCGGCTACTGCGAGATCGGCCGCCTGATCAAAAGCGGCGATGCCGCCCCGGCCACTGTCGAGCTGCCGGGAAAGCTCCGCTAGCGCTGTCGGTTCGGCTGCAATTGATCGAATCACGTCGAGGCACATGATGTTGCCGGAACCTTCCCAGATCGACAGTAGGGGCATCTCCCGGTAAAGGCGTGCAAGCTCCCAGTCTTCGACGTATCCGTTGCCGCCCAGCACCTCCATAGTCTCTGCCACAAAGCCGGCGCCGCCCTTGCACACGTGGTACTTGGTCGCAGCGACCAAGAGGCGCCCCAGGGAGCGATCTTCGGGGCTGGCGGAGGGTTCAAACAGGGTGGCGAGCCATAGGGCAAGCGCGGTGGTTGCGTGGGATTCCAACGCTAGACTGGCAAGGACGTTGGTCATTAAAGGCTGTTTTATCAGCTGTTTACCAAACACTTTTCGATCATTTGAGTGATTCATCGCGATACAGAGGGCGCGACGCTGAATGCCGGCGGTTGCTAGCACACAGTCCATGCGAGTGTGGGTGGCCATCTCGATGATTTCAGCTACGCCGCGACCTTCGTCGCCGAGCAGCCAGCCCTCGGCTTTGACAATATCCACCTCCGAACTGGCATTCGAGCGATTGCCAAGCTTGTCTTTGAGCCGACGTGGATGAATTCCATTGGGGGAGCCGTCAGACTTTAGACGCGGCACGAGAAAGCAGCCTGCGCCGTGGTCCGCGACAGCGGTAACCAAAAAACCGTCGCACTGTGGGGCCGAAAAAAACCACTTGTGCCCATTGAGCAGATAACGCTGACCCGCGCCGCCCTGCCCGATGGGCTCCGCGGCTGTGCGGTTTGAACGGATGTCGGAACCGCCCTGTTTTTCGGTCATACCCATCCCTAGCAAAAGCCCCTGTTTGGCGTCTGCGGGCGCATCGCTAGGGTCGTATTGCTGGCTCAACATCCGCGGCAGCCAGATCTCCCCGATCTCGGGAACGTTGTCCTGATGCCGACGTAGAACCGGAATGGCGCCGTGAGACATGGAGATCGGACACTGGTGGCCCGCCTCAGTTTGTGCGGTCAGGTACATCTGTGCGGCCCGCGCCGTATAGCTGCCGTGCCCCTCAGCGTGCCAGGATCGGGATATGGCGCCCGCTTCGATGTTCATCGCCATCAGTTCATGCCAAGCCGGGTGGAACGCGAGCTTCGTCTCAGGCTGGCCCCGGCGATCAAGCGTTGAGAGTTGGGGCGGAAAACTATTTGCATCGACGGCTAATTGTTGCGCTCGGGCGCTGGCAAACCGGGTGCCAATCGATTCCAGCTCGGCCTGGTGGTCTGGAGCATTGTTCTTAATCGCTGCCTGGAGCGCGGGATCGCCTTCGAAACGATCTTCATCGAGCAGCAGCTCAGTTTGATCGTTTTCTACTTCCGATGCCGGTAATACGGAGTCAGTGGCGGGCTTTTGGGTGAGATCTCGCATGATGTTTGAGCCGTAGCTATTTCAGTATTCGCATCTTTTATTGAGTCTGTGACAAACCTCGCTACAGAGCCAATTGTTACACGTGTTTACATTGTGTGGCTGAATTGGGACAATGCTTGCGGGGGAGTTCGGGAGTTTTTTCATGCAAATCGCCTTGCTAGAAGACGATAACGACCAAGTTGCCCTTATCAGCTTGTGGTTGTCCCGTATGGACGCCAAAGTCTCCAGCTTCACCACCGGCCAGGCTCTGAAGTCCGCCCTCAAGAAAGCCCATTTTGATTTATTCCTGCTCGACTGGGAACTGCCGGACACCACGGGGCTGGAGGTTCTCGACTGGATTCGCAATCAGATGGATTGGCGGGTGCCGGTCGTTTTTCTCACGCTGCGGGACGCGGAAACCGACATTGTGCGGGCGCTGGATGGCGGCGCGGACGACTATATCGTTAAGCCGCTAAACGCCGAGGTGACGCTCGCGCGGATTCGTAACGTACTGCGTCGCACCAGCCCCAACACCACCAAAGGCATCATCGACGCTGAACCCTATCGGATCGATCTGGAGCAGCGCAGCATCATGGTCAACGGCGAACCCATAGCCGTCACCCAGCGCGAATTCAATCTGGCAAGCTACCTGTTCCAGCATCCGTCTCAGGTGTTGTCTCGCGAAACGCTGCTCCGCGAGGTCTGGGGCATCGACGCTGAGCTCAACACGCGTACCGTCGATACCCATATCTCCCGCGTGCGCTCAAAGCTTGGCATCAACGTCGACAACGGATGGTTGCTGCACAGCATCTATCAGTATGGCTACCGGCTGGAACCGCTCTCCCAGGGCTCTGCCCCCACCTAAAAGGCACCTTTACGTCCGAAGACCGGTGGTTGAAAAGGGATGTAAACAGTTGTGTGCAGATGCTTGCGATCTTCAGGAAAAGCTCGCAAAGTGTTTAGAACAAAGGGCTGAGCGTGTTTGTAACGCCAGTTTACATTTGAGCTGCAGCTTTTTTCTCCGTTTTGTTGTGAAATGACGTTGGGGGAACTTCCGGCAAAGACATGAAGTCACGCGGGAAGGTCCAGGAAAATATAGTTACAGCTTGTTTGCGAGGGTTTGTAATGGCGGCCTCAACTCTACAATATGAGTCAGAACTCGTCCGTATTCGGCGCGAGTACCTCGACTCTCTTCCGAAGAAAATAAACGCCTTGGAAAATGCCCTCAGCGGCTTAAGCGGTTCGGAGCGTCCACAGCATGAGCTTAATGAGCTCAACCGGCTGGCGCATCAGCTAGCGGCTTCCGCTGGATCGCATGGCTTCTTGGAGGTATCGAACGCCGCGCGAGAGCTCGATCTTGCGTTCGACGACATCGAGCCACCGGATGCTGCGCTGGATCACACTGTGGCTGAGGCGGTGCAGGAGATGGGCGACGCGCTCGTTGACCTGCTGCGTCAGGTCCCTTCCTGATCCTTCGCTTCCCACAGGGCTAACAATTGGTCCCCTATGCCTCGGGGACTAAACGGTTTATCGATTACGCCTAAACACCCGGGCAGCTGGTCACAAGGTTCCCGGCGACCCGTCAGAAACACCACCGGTACATCGCAGGCGGGCGAGCTGAGTTGGCGGAGCCGCGTAAACGTCTCTCGACCGTCCATCTCCGGCATATTCATATCCAAGACCACCAGATCCGGTTTATCCTCGGTCACACGGTCAAGCGCCCCGGCGCCGCTGCCGGCTGTGTCGATTCTGAGGTCCGGGCAGGCCATGCTGATGCCCAATTTCGCCAGTTTCAGAATCTGCGGGTCGTCGTCGACCATCAGAATGTGATTGAGCGGCGTTTCCATTCGAGCGGTACAATTTCCCGAAATTGAATTGTTATCGGTCAGGATACAGTTGTTACAGCTTGTATCGGCAACGACTTACAAGCCATTTCTCCTGAAGTTATTTGCTATGTTAACTCCGCGGGAGTTACTCCCGCCAGTCCATAGGGGGACCGAAGTAAGAAAAGTGCTTCAGACGCATCGAGAGCAAACGAATGAACGTCTGAAATACTGACACCTACCGGGAGGTGCTATGAATCTGGCTCAGGACAGCCTATATATCTGCGACGACCACGCAGAACGTGCGGAGGCATTTGCGAGATCAGCGGACGCGTTAGGATACGCGACGGTGATCGTTGATGGTCGAGAGTCGACGGAAAAGTCGTCTCCTAAACTCATTCTGCTGGGATGCGACACCCGCAATCCCGAATGGTCTTCAAAAAAAGCGGATCTGGCGACGCGCTATCCGGAAGCCCGGATTGTTCACATTGACGAAGAATCGGAGAAGCTCACCGACCCCAAGCAGCTTCGCCGTCTCCTCAAGCCGAACGAAGAAGAGCCCCGATCTCTGGCCCTTGGCCGCAGCCGCTCCATGCGCGAGCTGTGGGCAGCCGTTGAGCGCGTGGCCAAGTTCAACGTCACGGTGCTGATCACCGGCGAGACGGGTACCGGCAAAGAGGTGGTTGCACGTCGGATCCATCAGCTCTCAGCAAGATCCAACAAGCCTTTTGTCGCCGTCAACTGCGCCGCTATCCCGTCCGAACTACTCGAAAGTGAGCTGTTTGGACATGAGAAAGGCGCATTTACGGGCGCCACCAAGCGACGACCCGGCCGCTTTGAGCGAGCCCAGGGCGGTACGCTATTTCTCGATGAGATCGGTGACATGCCGCTAGCGATGCAGGCCAAGCTTCTACGGGCACTCCAGGAGCGGAGCATCGAACGCGTCGGTGGCGATCAGGAAATTCCGATCGACGTGCGGGTGGTGGCAGCGACCCACCAGAACCTGCACCACGCGATTCAGGAAGGTGACTTTCGCGAGGACCTCTATTACCGCCTGAACGTATTTCCGGTCAAGGTTCCTGCGCTGCGAGACCGCGCTGAAGATCTTCGCGACCTCATCGAGTTTTTCTGCGAAAACCTGCAGCGTGAAGGGCGCCCCACCCCGCTGATCTCCGGCGAGGCGATGGCTCGGTTACATCAGTATCCGTGGCCGGGTAATGTCCGCGAGCTGTCAAACCTGGTTGATCATCTGTCGGTGATGTATCCGGACGAGCGCGTCTTCGAAGCTGATCTGCCGGAAAACGTCCGCGGTCCTGTGAAGAAGCAGGCTGAGGAAACACCGCCGACACGCGATCGCCTGCCGAACGAGCTGCTCACCGATCGCAGCCCCGAGGAGACTGCCCCGGTTCTCCCGCGTTGTGGCGTCGATCTGGCGGATTACCTCAAAACCCAAGAACAGTCGTTGATTCTCCAATCGCTCTCTCAGGCAGGAGGCGTTGTGGCGAAGGCCGCTAAACTCCTGGGACTTCGGAGAACAACGCTGGTAGAAAAGATGCGGAAGTACGGCATCGAAAAAGAAGACGGTCTGTCCATGGCGGGCTAGGCCGCGACACATCCGGGAGACTAAAGCCGCCTTCGGGCGGCTTTTTTTTTGATCCATCCCAACCGCCATAACTGCGCCAGCGGAGCAGCGAAACGAGAGAGGTTTTGCGATAATCCGCGCCTTTGCCGCCACAACCTGGACAACCTCCATGAGCAACATCATCAGCGATACGGTTCGAATCATTGGCGTTCCCATGGATCTGGGTGCAAGCCGCCGTGGCACCGATATGGGGCCTTCAGCGCTTCGCGTTGCCGGCCTGGGTCGCTCGCTGCGCGAACTCGGGCATACGGTGGCCATTGAGGAAGATATTCCTGTTCCTGCCATGGAGACCCGCGGCGCCGAGTCGGCGACCGCACGATTCAAGTCCGAGATACTGAGCGTCTGTGAGACGCTTTGTGCCCGCGTGAAGCGGTGTCTAGACGAAGGCGAGAAGCCGCTGGTGCTGGGTGGCGATCACTCGATCGCGATGGGCACCGTCTCGGGTGTTGCGGCCCACTACCGCGAACAAAAAAAATCACTCGGGCTCATCTGGTTCGACGCCCATGGAGACATGAATACGCCGGGTTCGTCGCCTACCGGCAACATTCACGGCATGCCGCTGGCACACCTCCTGGGAAAGGGAGACCCGGACCTCAGCGCCATCGGTGGCTATGTCGGCAAGCTTGACCCGTCTTGTGTCGCGCTGGTGGGGATCCGGGATATCGACGACGACGAGCGCCGCATCATCCGCGAATCCGGAATCCACGCCTACACAATGCGTGACATCGACGAAAAAGGGATGGCTCGGGTGGCCAGTGAAATTATCAACGTGGTGGCGGAACACACCGACGGATTCCACGTGAGTTTCGACGTGGACGGCTGTGATCCGGCCGTGATTCCAGGCTCTGGAACGCTGGTTCCGGGCGGCGTGAACTTTCGCGAGGCGCACCTTTTGCTGGAGATGTGTGCCGATACACACCGGATGACGTCGATGGAAGTGGTGGAGCTAAACCCTTTTCTTGACTCGGGAAATGTGAGCGCCGAACGAGCCATGGGTATGATTCTCAGTGCGTTTGGTAAGAGAATACTTTAATAAAAATCAATAAAATATTGATTTAAAAGATTTTTTAATGATCCTGCAACTGTTCAAAATATGTGCAAACCAATGTCACAAGCTCTGTTACAGCATTGATCGAAAACCTCGTTCGCGGTCCAATAAACCTGCTCTCGATGTGTGTGTAACGCAAAGTCTTCAGGACGAAGCAGGGGGAATCGGCAGGGATGTCGACACAGCGCACGCGGCGGCTGTTGAGTGGAATTAATTGCCGTCGCAGTGCCCAAGCCCGGTTTGTTGAAGCCAAACCGGGCTTTTTTATGCCCGCGTTTTCTTAGCCGCGGTCAGCGCAATGCAGGCGGCGCCCTATTCTGGCCATTCGTAGGGACTGATTTCGCCGGCTTCCATCGTGTAGCCAGCAGATCCCATATAACTTTCGTAGCTTTTTGTTCTGAGGGTCCCCTCAATCCAGAACGGATCCCACAGCGACTTCAGCTCAAACGGCTCTTTGAGCTTGACGTAAACCAGCTGATTGGGTGGTGGCGGCGGCACGTGGATGCAGGCGCCGAAATAAGGCACGAGGAAAAACTCGGACATCATGCCAACCTCGTCGGATTCGAGCGGCACCACAAAACCCGGCAGCTTGACCTTCTGTTTGTCTAACTCGGGTACGAGGGCGCCGAACATCGAGGCTGGGGAGGCCTGCTCCAGCAAATCATCGAGTGCTTCCTCACGGCTGGTAGTCCAGGCGGCCTTCTCTGACTCCGGGATCAGATCGTCCCAGTTGAGCTCGCGGTATTCCTCATCAGCGTAGGCAACGCCGACCGCGCAAAGGCAAGTGAGCACCACTAGCTGGCGCAAGATCTTCCAGGCTTTCTGGTTCAGTATCGCTGGTGCCGCCACGTTGACGTCCTTTTTCTGCATTGTGAGATCTGACCAAAGACCGTTCACCTAGTTCATTGGTCACTTGCTTTGCCCGTTTTCGAGAGGCACTCTTGCGGGCTTGCTGTGGTTGTACTCGACCACCGCCACCCGTACTTTCAACAAGGATTACCCATGAAGTCAACCGTTGACCCAAAGCGGCGCCAGGCGGGCGTCCTGCTGGCGTTGCTGCTTGCCCTGGGCGCCGTTGCGCCGGTCCTCGCAGGCACGCGTATGCTGCGTTATCCAGACGTTCACGCTGAGCAGGTCGTATTCAGCTACGCTGGCGACCTGTGGCTGGCACCTATCAGTGGTGACACGCCCGCTCGTCGCCTGACCTCCCATCCCGGTCTTGAGTTGTTTCCTCGCTTTTCACCAGACGGTACTCAGGTCGCGTTTACGGGACAATACCGGGGTGATGATCAGGTTTATGTGATCGACATAGCCGGCGGCGAGCCGCGGCAGCTGACATGGTATCCCACCGACGGTCCCCTGCCCGCCCGCTGGGGTGTCGAGCATCAGGTCTACGGCTGGAAGCCGGATGGGTCCGCGGTGCTATTTCGATCGCAGCGTGAGGATTTTAACGACCGACGCCTTTACACCGTCGACCTCGCTGGTGGCTTGCCCCAGGTGTTGCCCATGCCGCGAGCTGGCTCTGGCGATTTCTCGCCAGACGGCACCCAGATTGTTTACTCGCCGCTGTTTCGCGACTTCCGGACGTGGAAACGTTATCAGGGCGGCTGGGCACAGAATCTCTACGTGTACAACCTAAACGAGACCAGCTCGAGCCAGCTCACCAGCCATATCCGCACCGAGCGCGATCCGGTCTGGCTGAGCAGCGGCATCTACTTTGTCTCCGATCGGAATGGAAAGCTTGAGCTTTACGGTCCTGGCGCCAACGGCGCTAGTCAGGCCAAGCTCACTGACAGCGACGGCTGGGACATCAAGTGGGCCAGCGGTGACGGAGATCAGCAGATTGTCTATGAAGCCGCCGGCACCATCGGTCATTTCGACGCTGCGACCGGCCGGCAGCAGCTGCTGGACATCACCGTACCGGACGACCGGGTACGTCGCACGTTGCGCCGCATCGACGCGTCCAAGCAAATCGAAGGGTACGACCTTTCAAGCGACGGAAAGCGGGTCCTTTTTACTGCCCGCGGTGACGTGTTCAGCGCGCCGGTCGAGCACGGCATCACCCGCAACCTGACGCAACGCGGCAACGCCCACGATCGCGAGGCCACCTGGTCTCCGGACGGATCACTGGTGGCCTTCGTCAGCGACCGTAGCGGCGAGGAACAGATTTACGTGGTGCCGCACGACGGCGGCGAAGCCAGAGCACTGACGCCCTCGCGGGCCGCCCGGATCTATGGCTTGAGCTGGGCGCCGGATGGCGAGTCGCTCGCTTTCCGAGACCATACCGGCCGAGTTCGGGTAGTGGACTTGGAAGGACAGGAGACCGACGTGGTTTACACCACGCTGGATGGCGTCAATGACTACGTCTGGTCGCCAGATTCTCGCTACCTGGCGTTCAGCCAGGAAATGGAAAGCGGTATGAACGCGGTCTTTGTGTGGTCTGCGAACAGCGGTGACACCCGGATGGTGACCGACGGTTTCTTCCAGGCGTTCGGGCCAGCCTTCGGCGCTGACGGGGAGCACCTGTTTTTTGTCGGTGACCGCGAGTATGCCCCGCAGATTGGCTCGTTTGAGTGGAACTACGTTGTTGATCGCGAGAGCCGCGTGTACGCACTTGCCCTCAACACCGACTCACCCAACCCCTTTGGTCCGCGTAACGACGAAACCGGGAAGTCTGACGACGACGAATCCAAAGACAAAGAGGAAGATGATGAGGACGAAGAAATGCGGGTGGAGATCGACTTTGACGGCATCGCGCGACGCGTGATTCGTCTGCCGATCGACGCGTCCAACATCTTCGGCGTTCAGTCGGTTGACGGTGGGCTGATTTACCTCACCGGGAGCCCCTTTGTTTACGGCCGTCAGGGCCCAACGCCAAATAAACTCTTCCGCTTCGACTTCGAGAAGCGAGAGAGCAAAGAGCTGGCCACCAGTTTCCGCGGGCTTTCCGTGCCCAGCAGCGGCAAGTACCTGCTGCTCCGCACGGGCGATGGCTTCTCGCGGATAGAGGTGAGCGACGGTGACAAGAAGACCCAGGTGAGTACGGCTAACCTGATTGTCCACCGCGCACCCGCCGAGGAGTGGCCAGTGGTCTTTGACGAGGTTTGGCGCCGCTTCCGCGACTACTTCTACGTCGCCAATCTGCACGGCTACGACTGGGAAGCGCTCCGCGAGCAGTATCGACCGCTGGTTGCGGACGTCTCGACCCGCGAGGACCTCAACACCCTCATGGGTGAGATGATCGCGGAGCTGAACGCAGGGCATGCCTATGTGTCCGGCGGTGACCTGCAGGCCGGTGATCGGTCGTCGGTAGGACTCCTGGGAGCCCGGTTTGAGCTCGACGGAGACCACTATCGGTTTACCCACATCTATGACGGCGACAACGCCGAGCCGAAGTATCGAGCGCCGCTGAACGAAGTGGGCGTCAATATCAGCGAAGGCGATTACCTGCTGGCCGTGAATGGCCGAACGCTAACCGCCGCCGACAACCCCTATTCGCTGCTGACCGACCTCGGATCGCAGCCGGTTGAGCTGCTGGTGAACGACAAGCCGACCGAAAAGGATGCTCGGCGTGTGCTGGTGGATCCGATCTCTGGCGAGAGCAACCTGATCTACCTGGAGTGGGTGGAGAAAAACCGCCGCTACGTGGCGGAGAAGACCGACGGCAAGGTCGGCTACCTGCACATTCCCGATATGGGCTCAGCCGGCATCTACGAATTCATCAAGTGGTACTACCCACAGCGACGTATGCAGGGACTGGTGGTCGACGTGCGGGGTAATGGCGGTGGCAACGTATCGCAGATGATTCTGCGGCGGCTGATGCTCAAGCCGCTGGGTTACGGCTATCAGGCGCACCGCACGGCGGTGCAAAGCTATCCGGGGCCGGCGTTCAACGGCCACATGGTGGCGCTGATCAGCGAAGACTCAGCCTCGGACGGCGACATCTTCCCGCACTATTTCCGCAAGGCGGGGCTTGGGCCACTGATCGGCAAACGCTCCTGGGGCGGTGTGGTCGGTATCACCAACCACGGCCCGCTGATCGATGGCGGCAGCGTCAACGTTCCGGAATTCGGGATTGGCGACGCGGAAAACGGCTGGATTGTTGAGGGTGAGGGTGTGCCGCCAGACATCGAGGTGGCTAACGACCCGGCCACCGGCGCGGACGCCCAGCTCGATCGGGGTATCGCAGAGGTGATGGCCAAGATCGAAGCGGATCCGCCGCAGTGGCCGGCCAAGCCGGCTGATCCGGTGAAGCTGGACTAACCCAAGAGAAACACCCGGAGCCGGTCTTGACCGGCTCCGGTTTTAGCTTAAGGCTGCCCTGCCCCCTCGGCGGGGTCTGCAACCTCCGCCAGCGCCGCTTTTCTCGCGGCCTCAAACTCGTCACCGGGTTTCCACTGCTGCATCTCGTCAGCGTTGGCGGCGATCATGCCGCAGTAAAACCCGAAGCGCGCGTCGTTGACCATCCCGTCGAAATTCCAATCCGCGGTGAGTTCGTCGCTGGGCTGGTGATAGTTGCGGGTGGTGTATTCACCCATCTTCCGTGCACCCCAGCCCTCTGGCTGCCCGATAAAGTCGGTGCCGCCGCTGAGGTATAGGGCGGGCACGCCGATCTTCGCCAGGCTGAACTGGTCAGAGCGGTAGAAAAAGCCTTTGTCGGGGAACTGGTCTCCCAGCACGACCCGGCCCTCCATTTTGGCCACCATGGCGGTCACCTCATCCAGGCTGGACTTGCCCTTCCCGATAAAGGTGATGTCGCGCGTGGCGCCCCAGATATTGCCGCTGTCGAAATTGACGTTGGCGGCGATCTTACCGGGGTGGAAGGTGGGTTCGCGGGCCAGAAACTTGGATCCCAGAAGGCCCTGCTCTTCGGCGCCGACAAACGCCATTAATATGGATCGCCGCGGCTTGCTTTGGGCAATCGCGTCCGCAATCGCCATCACCATGCCGGTGCCGCTGGGTTGTCTCGGGCGCCGTTGTAGATGCGGTCGCCCGGGTCACCGGCAAAGTTTGGCAAGCCGATACCCAGATGGTCGTGGTGGGCGGTAAAAACCACCACTTCGTCCGCCAGGGCCGGGTCGCTGCCCGGCAACAGTCCGAGTACGTTGGCGGACTGCACGCGGTTGATTTGATTGTTTAGCGTAATCGACGTGTTCAGATTCAAATCGACCGGCTCAAACTCCCGGGTTTTGGCCGCTTCGATCAGCTGATTGAGATCCTGGCCACCAAAGCGCACCAGCTTCTCGGCGGCATCGCTGGTAAGCCAGGCGGCGGCCTGGATCCGGGACTCATCTCCGGCCGGCAACTCAAACTGTTCGCCGGTCCAGGATGTCTGCACCACCTGCCAGGGATAGCCTGCTGACGGATCCGTGTGGATGATGATCGCGCCGGCAGCACCCTGCTTCGCGGCGCTTTCATATTTATAGTCCCAGCGGCCGTAATAGAGGCGCCGGTTGCCGGCAAACAGATTGTCATCCCAGTCCGGGTCATTGTTCAGCATCACCAGCGTTTTGCCGGTGAGGTCCTGGCCCTTGTAGTCGTCCCACTCATACTCCGGCGCCTGGATGCCATACCCGACAAACACCAGGTCGGACTCGGTGATGATCGACCGTTGGGCCTGGATGCCGCTCCCGACAATAAATTCTGTGCTCTGGATCAGATCGAGCTTTTCGCCGCCGGAGCTGAATGACCAAGTCGGCGGCTGGTCCGCGTTGATCCCAACCAGGTCGAACGCCTGCTCCCAGCTGCCGTCCGCGGCGCCAGGCTGATAGCCCATCGCCTCCAGTCCCTCAGCAATGTATTCGCGAGCTCTGACGTCGCCGTCACTCCCGGGACCCCTGCCCTCATAGGCATCGCTGCCGATTTCCGCAACAACGGTCCGAATCGCGTCGCCGGTGATTTTCTCAGCCGCAGCTTTGATGGCTGCGCTGACCGGCCCGGCTTCAACGGGCGTTGCTTCTACCGGCGCGGGTTCGGCTTGGGCGCTGGGTGCGCTGGGGTTGTCGGATTCAGAGGAACACGCTGCGATTAGCAGCAATAAAAGAGAAAGCGGCGCGGCCGCTCGGGGGAACTGTTTCATAAAAACACTCTCAGAAATGGTCAGAATGCGCCTCGGCGGCTTTGAGCCGGCCTCGTTTAGCGTTGCGCAATCCTACCTGCCGACGCACGAGCTGGCCAAGAGGGACATCGGCCCGAATGTTGGCTCCGATTGCGGTACACTGGCGCCGGCCTGCCCGGGTGGCGAAATTGGTAGACGCAAGGGACTTAAAATCCCTCGGAGGAAACTCCGTGCCGGTTCGAGCCCGGCCCCGGGCACCATTCCGCTGATCCTTTCTTGCCAGTCTCCGATTCAAGGCTGTTGAGATCTGACATCCACGGATGGCTGTTGATTGCATTCTTTGACCGCGGCTTCGACGTCTTGTGCCCGCATAACAGCGTCATAGGCAATCATTGGCAAATCGGTTGACAGCACGTCGAGAGGGCCTTTTGCCAGGCGGACAAATTCAATTGGATTACCCCCTTCCCGAAGGTCCTCGTCCAGCAACCAGAAAGAGCCCCAGGCTGTACTGACTCCCCGTCTGTTGAGGGCCCGCCACAGATCGGGGCGCCTGGCTTCAACGCCGGTCCACGCCATAAAGCGATCCCCCCTGATACCGGTTGCCGTGAGTTTGTCCAGCTGCTGCGTATCAACGATCTCAGCCGAAATTGTGAGGTTCTTATCAACAGCTGCGACCGTCATGGCGTCGGCTGAAGAATACGCTATAACCGCGGTAAAACTCTGCGCCTGAGCCGTTGCAACCTCTGCTGCGACTCGTCCTATCTCAACACCCGGCTAACATCCAGCTGGAGGATTGCGCGTCCGCGTGCCCAAGCTAAGGCCTGTGTCAGCGTTGGAATTCGAAACGACGTTTCCTTTCCGTTGTTGTCGATGAGCTTGAGAGCCTTGATCTGCGCAAGCGTTTTTTCGGCAACCGGCCCGTTGCCGGTTGTGGTTCGATCGAGCGTCTCGTCATGAAGGAGAACCAGCTGGCCGTCACTCGTTTTGCGTACATCGGTTTCGATGAGCATCGGTCCGTGTGCTAGCAGGTATGCAAAGGTCTCAATCGCATTTTCCGGATAACCTGGCCCTGGCCCACCCCGATGTCCGGTTATCAGCATGACGTCGGAATCCCGAAGACACGCAAGATAATCAGCAACGCTTTCGCCTGGGTTATTGATTGCCACCCTGGGTTCCGATTGGGCGATGCCGTCAGCAGACGCAAAATCCGCCGCTGCGGCGCAAAAGAAAGCGACGAGTAAGGCGGTTGCCGCAGGCCAGTCGAAAAATTTTGTGGGTGTCATACCACTCGGCCAAGGGAGTCTGAGCGGGGCGCGGCAAGCATTCTCTGCTAGTTGTTTCAAGTTGAGCATAGTTGTTCCAAAACGAAGTCAGCGCGCTGATCGACGCGGATCTTGGGTACTTCAATCAGTTCATATCCCAGCTGTTCGTAGGCGCGCGAAATCTCCGCGTGCAGTGCCCTCGATTCGTCCAACGTTTGTGGTCGCTCGTCGTCGTTGACGTAAATCTCTGGCCAGGGCGGCAGGATGAAGACCTGCTGGGCATAGGTGCAGTGATCGTGCGCTCTTTTCCAATGATCCGGTATTTCCAGGCCGCTATTGCGCAGATAGCCAAAGACATCGGGGAGTCCGCGATCAAAGAACACAATGCCGGCCTGAGGCTCAACCAAATCATGGTCGCGCAGCATCGCTTCAACGGCGAGGGCGGCAAACGCCGGTAGTGATTGCCAGGGCAGCACGCCGTCCTCGATTGCCATCTGCTCGCGGATAAGCCGCCGCGACACCTCCGGCGAGTGCGCGTAGCCCCGTAAAGTGAGCGCCTCGATGAGCGACGTTTTCCCGCTTCCGGGCCCTCCGGTGATGATGCATTTCTGGGTCGCCATCAGGCCGAAGCCAACGCGATTAGGTTCAGTTGATACCTCCGGAGAACCGTGCACCAAGATGCCGACCGGCGTAGACTTAACGTCTTGGGTACGGACTGACAGATCGTGCCTCTAAAGTACCTCAGGAGATTGGAATGCACATCGAACCGGGCGTCGTCGACGGCACCAAAATTTTGCTCTCGTATGCGACCGCGGCCGGTGCGGGAGGCCTCGCTGTTGCCATGGCCAGGGAAACCATCAAGAGCGACGGTGGTTTCGGGGCACTGATCACACGAAGCGTGCTGGCGACGGCATGCGTGTTTTGTTTTTTCGAGGTGCTGTTCAAATATCCTGTCGGCGTATCGGAGGTACATCTCATCCTGGGCGCTACGCTGTACCTGATTCTTGGTGCTGGCCCCACCGCCATCGGGCTTGCGCTGGGACTGCTGGCGCAGGGGCTGATATTTGCGCCTTTGGATCTGCCCCAATATTTTATGAACGTTACAACGCTGATCGTGCCGCTCTGGGCCGTTTCGCGTTTGTCCAGGCGCATCGTGCCTGTGGGCACCGCGTACGTTGATCTCCGATACCGACAGGTCTTGGCCCTTTCCGGAGTCTACCAGGGTGGCATCATCGCCTGGGTCGCGTTCTGGGCCTTCTACGGCCAAGGTTTCGGCGCGGAAAACCTCGCCAATATCGCAGCGTTTGGTGGCGCTTACCTGACGGTGATCGTGCTCGAGCCACTGATCGAACTCGCTGCGCTGGCTGCGGTAAAGCGCTTCGGGGATCTTTCGATCCCGCCGACGCTGCACACCCGTCGGCTTCGCCACGCCGGCTGAACTCAAATCACGCAGCAAACGTGAATGACTTGCTCTGAGTAGGTCGGCCGTCATCTCAGACCGTCGGCCACACCAGGTCACGAGCTCGAAGATGTGTAGCGCCCCAACGCTGAGCCAGTGCATGGCTGCGTCCAGCCGGGACAACGCTTTCTTCGCAGTCGACTAAGACACACCAGTCCGACTCCGGGGGCACTGGCGGGAGGCTTGAAAAACGGCCGTCACTCAGCAACCAGCAATGGATCCTTAACGCCGGGGAGCGGCTCCTAAGGCGCCGCATCGTCCTGTCTACCAGTTGAATTCCTGAGGACAGCGGCGTTCCGCCTCCGCCAGGGATGCGATCAATCCACTCTCGTATCCGAGCACCTGTCCCTGGCGCCTTCAAAAGCTGCGCACCGTCGCCGCCAAAGCTGATGACAACGAGCGGGTCGGCGCGTCGGTTGAGCTGGTCACACCAACCCGCCAGCAGCGCTTTGGCTAGCGCAAGCCCACCGTGGCGAAGCATCGACGCTGAGCAGTCGATCAAAAAAGCGTGGAGGGTTTGCTCCCGCCCCGACCGCTCACGATATTGCAGGTGGTCTTCCTCAAGCGGCTGCGGGCCTTTTTCGGCCAGTGTTCCAGGCCAATTAATAGATTCCTGAGAGCCGACTCGAGTTATTTGCAGCGGGCCCGGAACCCGCTTTGCTGACTGTTTGCTGTTCCTGGCAGCGGGCTCTGTCCGGGTGCCCCGTTGCCAGGTCAGGGCTTTTTTGGCGGTACCGGAATCGGCCGTACGCCCTTCACCGCGGCCCTGGGCGGGCTGCGGGGAGCGCGAAGCTCACCCCAATCGACGTCCGACGACCGATTGCTCGTTTCGCGTGTCGGTCCGTCAGCTGAATCGCCGGCCGATTCACCTGCGGATTGTTGCGGTGGCTCACCCGGTGTCGCCATGTCGGCCTCTGCAGGCTGCCCCGCCGACTTCGCTTGCGGGTGTTGCGTATGAATATCGCCCTCGTCTCTGTTCGTCGCCGCCTCGCGATTCGCTGGCAACCCGTCACGTCGACGGTGGGCCAACACCCAGGGCTCTACGCGGTTAAAGTCCATTTCCGTGATGTTTGTGCGGCCCTCAAGCGCGGCATGAGCGCGCGCGGCTCGCAAAAGCGTCAGGTCCGCCCGCACGCCTTCCACCTGGGCCTGGCTGCAACGCTCGCTCACCCGGGCGATCTGCGAGCTTGTGAAGTCCATGAGTTGCAGTTTTTTTCTCGCCGTGGACACCTGCTCGCGCAGCGCTGCCTCCTGTGATGCCTGAGCTTCGACGAAGGCCTTCGGGTTTTGATCGAAGGCGAGCCGGGTAGTCACGATGCGCTCTCGAGTGGCAAGGTCAGGTGCGTCTTCAAGCGCCACGAACAGCCCAAAGCGGTCGAGGAGCTGCGGTCGAAGCTCGCCCTCTTCGGGATTCATAGTCCCGATCAGCACTACGCGTGCCTCGTGAGAATGGGAGATACCGTCGCGTTCAATAATGTTGACGCCGCTGGCACTCACGTCCAGCAGCAGGTCAACCAGATGGTCAGCTAGCAGGTTGACCTCATCAACGTAGAGTACGCCGCCATGAGCCTGCGCCAGCAGCCCTGGCTGGAACTGCACCCCCGCACCCTTGAGCGCGGCGTCGATGTCCAGCGAACCGACCAGCTTTTCCTCGCTAGCGGCGAGCGGCAGATTCACAAAACGCCCGGCTGGCAGCAGCGCAGCGAGAGCGCGAGCGCTCGTGGACTTTGCGGTGCCGCGAGGTCCCTGGATCAGCAGGCCGCCGATCATCGGGTCAATGGCACAGAGCAGCAGCGCGCACTGAAGATCGGCCTGCCCCTGAAGAGCTGAGAATGGGAAGCTGACCCGCACCTCCGGGGCCTGTTTGTCGGCCGTCATTACTGGACTCCTCTCATGGCCTGCTCGATCCACGCACCTTGCCTACCCTTCCACCAGCTGTTCGGTTTCCAGCAGGTGCTGCTGGAGCGCCTGTTCGTAGGATCCAGGCTCTTGCCACAGGCCGCGCTGGATGGCTTCCAGCAGGCGCTCGCAGATGTCATGGAGTGCGTCTGGATTATGCGCCCTTAGAAAACCTCGGCTTTTGTCATCGATCACGTAGGCGTCGGTAACGGCTTCATACTGGTCGTCGCGCACCACGCGTGCCGTTGCGTCATAGGCAAAGAGATAGTCGACCGTCGCCGCCATCTCGAAAGCACCTTTGTAGCCGTGACGCTGCACGCCGGTAATCCACTTTGGATTCGTCACTCGCGCACGCATCACCCGACTGATTTCCTGCTCGAGCGACCTCACGCGCGGGGTTGCCGGATTGCTATGATCGCCAAAATATATCCGCGGCTGCTCGCCTCGGTAGTGGCGCACGGCGGCGGTCATGCCGCCCTGAAACTGATAATAGTCGTCCGAGTCCAGCAGGTCGTGTTCTCGGTTATCCTGGTTTTGCAATACCAGATCGATCTGAGCCAGGCGCGCAACAAACTGGTCGCGAGCGTCAGCGCCATAATCCTGCTGGCCATAGGCAAAGCCTCCCCAATTTCGGAAAGCACTTGCCAGATCTCCGTCGTCCTGCCAGTTGCGGCTATCGATCAACCCCTGCAGTCCTGCGCCATACGCGCCGGGTTTCGCGCCATAGACTCGAAAGCCGGCGATTCGCCGCGCGTCGTCTTCAGCAACCCCGTTGGCTCTGAGGGCCTGAGTCTCGGCAGCAATTCGCGCTCGGATCGGGTTATCTTCCGGGGCTTCGTTCAAGTCAGCAACGGCCTGAATGGCCGCATCAAAAAGACGGACGACGTTGGCGAAGGCATCACGGAAAAAACCCGACACGCGCAGCGTTACGTCAACGCGTGGGCGGTCGATCAGGTCCAGCGGCAAAATCTCAAAGTCGGTGACCCGATTGCTGCCGCTCGCCCACTTCGGGCGTGCTCCGATCAGTGCAAAAGCCTGTGCAATATCGTCTCCCCCCGTCCGCATCGTGGAGGTACCCCAGACAGAAAGGCCAATGGCACGCGGGTAGTCACCTTCTTCCTGCTGATACTTTTCCAGCAGCTGAGCGGCTGATTTCCAGCCGAGCAGCCAGCTGGTAGCCGTGGGGATGGCGCGCGTATCGACGGAGTAAAAATTGCGGCCCGTCGGCAAAACATCGGGTCGGCCCCTCGACGGCGCGCCGCTAGGTCCGGGCGGAACGAAGCGGCCGGACAGTCCGTTGATCAGCTGCGCAAGCTCCTGCTCCCCACAGGCGTCCAGCCGTGGAGCCAGATCCGACCAAAGACGTTTGAGCACCTTAGCGGTGGCGTACCAGCCGCGTTTCTCGGCTGAGTCTGGTGGGGCTTTCTCATCGATCAGGCTTTGCGCCAGGAGTTCCAGCCGCTCACGGGTGTGCCCACCGTTACGCCACCGGGTTCTTGTGTCCAGCGCCTTGAGTGCGACGGGCTGCGGCCCGGTCCAGGGCGCATCCCAGGTCGCGTCGAGCGGGTCGAAGTCGGTTGACTCAAGCAGGTCATCGGCAAGCGCTCGGATGAGGCTCGCGTTTTCTTCGGTGCCGCTGCCCGCCGGATAACGGGCCAGCGCGAGCAGCGTATCGCGCGACAGGCGGCCAGCGGGGGACTGGCCGAACACGTGCAGGCCGTCGCGGATCTGGCTTTCTTTGAGTTCGCAAAGGTAGGCGTCGGTGCTGTTGAGCAATGCCTGCTCGTCGTCGCTGCTGGCGGGTGCCGGTAGCCCGAGATCAGCGTGTAGATTTTGACCTAGCACGTGCTCCAGGATCTGCCGGCGAAGCAGCGTTGCGCGGCGTGGATCCATAGTGATTGCGTCATAGTATTCATCTAGAAGACGCTCGAGATCCTGCAGCGGCCCGTAGTTCTCCGCCCGCGTCAGTGGCGGCATCAGATGATCAATGATCACGGCCTGGGCGCGTCGCTTCGCCTGAGTGCCCTCACCGGGGTCGTTTACGATAAACGGATACAGGTGCGGTGTGGGTCCAAGCGCCAGGTCGGGCCAGCAGGTGTCGCCGAGGGCCACACTCTTTCCCGGCAGCCACTCGAGGTTGCCGTGTTTACCCACGTGGACGACAGCATCGCAGGCGAACACCTCCCGCAGCCAGCAGTAGAAGGCCAGGTAGGCGTGTGGCGGAACGAGGTCCGGGTCGTGATAGTTTGCCATCGCATCCAGGTGATAGCCGCGCGCGGGCTGGATGCCGACAAAAACCTGCCCGCAACGGAGTCCGGCGATCATGAACCGACCGTCACGCACCATCGGGTCATCCTCAGGGCGGCCCCAGCGGGCCACAATGGCCTCGCGATTGTCTGCCGGCAGGCCGGCAAAAAAGTTTTCGTAAGCCTCCATGGCGAGGCTCTGCAACGCTGGTCGCATGGGCCAGTTGCCGGGATCGTTTGTGACGCCGGATTTCAGGCGTTGCATCAGTGCGTCCCCGCTTTCGGGGATGGCGTCGACGGCATAGCCTTGGTTGAGAAGCCTGCGAAGGATCCCAACGACGGACGCCGGCGTATCCAGACCCACGCCGTTGCCCATGCGCCCTTCGCGGGTGGGATAGTTCGCGAGGATGAGCGCGATGCGCTTGTCCTCGTTCGGCTTGCGGCGCAGCACGCACCATGCCTCGGCTAGTCGCGCCACAAAAGCCAGCCGTTCCGCGTGCGGCTGATAGCGCACGACGTCAGACTCCGTGTGCTCGCAGTGGTAGGCCAGGCCTTTAAAGCTGACGGCTCGCGTAATGATTCTTCCGTCCACCTCTGGCATCGCCACGTGCATTGCGATATCTCTGGCCCGCAGCCCCTGTGCATCTTCCTCCCACGTATCTCGATTGTCGCCACTCATGATGAGCTGAAGCACAGGCAGGTCAGCAACCAACGAAGCTGGCGAGTCACTGTCCATTGTGCTCACCGCAAAGGCCGTACTGTTCAGCACAAGCTCGGCTTCTGCCAGCCCACATAATTCGCGCAGCGTGGATTGGCACAGTGGATCTTTCAGCGATACCAACGCAATCGGCAGAGGGTTAAGCCCTCTCTCCAGGAGCGATTCGCAGAGCGCCTCGAAGACCTGTGTATTTCCAGCCTGCAGGTGCGAGCGATAGAAAATGATCGCAACCACCGGTGCATCAGCGTGCCAGTGTTCGCGCCAGCTATCGATCGAAGCAAGCGGCACCGCCGGATGAAAAACCGAAATTGCCGGCAGCGGCTTAGCGGGTAAAATCGGAGCGTCGAGCTGAAAGAACTCACGCCCGATACAGGCATAAAACTGTCGCGCGTTGTCGGCACCACCCTCGCGAAGGTAGCGCCAAAGCTGGCGACAAAGCTCAGCGGGCGCTGTGCTCTTGGCGATCAGGTTGTCGTCTTCGCTGCCGTCACCGGAAAACATCACCAGCTGGATGCCGCGATCGCGGCAAAGGCGCACCAGACATTCCGTTCCGTAGGGCCAATAGCTTTCCCCGCCGAGATGATCGACCACAATAAGCTTGGCGTGCTGAAGCACCTCATCGATGTACAGGTCGATAGACGCGTGCTGTCGAAGATGCAGTAGGTTGGCGAGCCGAACTTCCGGATAGGCAGCCATCCAGGGCGCTGGTTCGCGATCCGACTCAATAGAATCACGCGCGGGATGCATGGCCGCTAGCAGCCCGAGCGTGGTGTCGGCGGCGCTTAGGATCACTACCTCTGCGGGTGTTTGCCCCAGGCTCGTGGTCACCGTCTCGTCGTCGACGTACCCTCCGGGTTTTGCGGCCAGCAGGTGCAAAAATCAGCGCTCCTGCTGCGCTGCGGCTGGCGCCAACGCGGCTTCAAGCGCGCCACGGTCCAGGTGGCGGCCAATGAAAACAAGACTACTGTACGGCGTCTCGTCGTCTCTCCAGCGCCGGTCGAAATAGTTTTCAAACCGCCGCCCCACCCCGTGAACAACCAGACGCATCGGCTTGTTGGCGAGCGCGACGAAACCCTTCACTCGATAGATGGTGTGTGTTTCGACGAGTGTCTGCAAAGCTGCCTGCAGACGATCTCGGTCCATCACCGGCAATCCAATCACCAGCGAGTCAAAGTGGTCATGGCCATGATCATGATCATGATCGTGGTCATGGTCATGGTCGTGGTCGTGGTGGTGATCGTGATGGCTGGGGCGCAAATGGATCTGCGTCTCAGCCTCGCAGTTAAGGCCAAGCATCAGGCCGAGGTCCACGCCGCCAGCATCGCTGTGCACCACCTTCACCGGCGCCGGCACCTCCTTTCGCACCATCGCTTCGACCTGCTCACTGGTTCCGGCGTCGACGATGTCCGTCTTACTGAGGATCACCAGGTCTGCGGCGCTGAGCTGATCCTCAAACAGCTCGTGCAGTGCGGGATCGTGGTCAAGGTTTGGATCGGCGGAACGCTGAAGCTCGACCGCGCCCGGATCAGCGGCAAACCGCCCCTCGGCTACCGCGGGCGTATCCACGACGGTGACCACCGCATCCACGGTGCAGGCGTTGCGGATTTCGGGCCAGTTGAAGGCCTGAACTAGCGGTTTGGGTAAGGCAAGGCCGGAGGTTTCGATCAGGATATGATCGATCTCGTCGCGGCGCTCAACAAGTTCACGCATGACGGGGAAGAACTCCTCCTGCACCGTGCAGCACAGGCAGCCGTTTGCCAGCTCGTAAAGCTGACCACCCTGCTCTCCGCCAGCGTCACTGTCGTCTTCACAGCCGAGCCCGCAGCCGCGCAGGATGTCACCGTCGATACCGAGTTCACCGAATTCGTTCACAATTACGGCAACCCGCAAGCCGTCGTTGTTGTTCAGCAGATTTCGCAGCAGCGTCGTTTTACCGCTTCCGAGAAAGCCGGTCACAATCGTTGCGGGAATCCTCTGGTGTGTCTTGCTCCCGAGGGTGCTGGTCATGGTTCCTGGTTCTCCTGGTTGAGCGTTGGCAGCACCGGAAAACGGGCGACAAATTTGCCTCGCACGCCATCCGGCCATTGTTTGAACGGAACTTCACCGGTGTGTGAGGCCCGGTAAAGCAACGCGTAGTCGATCAGGGTTTGTACGCTGGCCGAGTCGGGCTTGAGGTCACCCACCGTGTAGCCGATTTTGCCGAGGCCGCGCACCTGTGCAGTGCAGCCACGCTTGCAGGCCATCAGACAGCGAAAGGGATGTACCTCAAGGTCAGCCAGCGCCGCGGCGCGCTGCATTTCGACGTTGTCTGTCGCTGCCTGGGTTTCGCGGCTCAATGCTCGCGTGAGCGACTCTCCGAGCCGCTTGCCTGGCCGAACCGCATCCGGGTTTTCGGCGTCGTAGCCGCACGTCTCGCAGACAAAGATGACGGTCGGCGTGCCGCTTGCCGCGTCGTTTACGCCCTCTTCGGAGTTGGCGGCTGCGGATTCATTTGATGCCAAGGCTCAGGTCTCCTGCCAGTTGAGTGAAAGGTGTTGATCGTCTGGGCTCTGCTGTTCCTCGCCAGCCGGTCGATTGCAGGACCAGGGCACGATATAGGGTTGTTGGCCGTGCTCACCAACGACGGCCTCGACCTGATAGACACGCTGCAGATGGGCGGGCGTAAGCACCCGCCGCGGTACATCGCAGGCCACCGCCTCGCCCTCATGCAGGAGGAGCAGGCGATCGCAGAAGCGGCTGGCCAGCGTCAGGTCGTGGAGCACCACAATCGCGCTTTTGCCCTGTTCACACTGCACCCGCAGCAGGTCCATCAGCCGAAGCTGATGGTAGGGATCCAGCGCGGCTACCGGTTCATCGGCCAGCAGTAGCGGTGCCTGGACGGCAAGGGCTCGGGCCAGGCGCACGCGGGCAAATTCCCCTCCTGACAGCGAACCTACAGGCCGCGCGGCAAGCGCCTCAAGCTCTGTGTGTGCGAGCGCGGCCGACACCGCATCACGATCAGCGTCGGGACCGGTCAGCGTTCCTGCTGAAACTGAACGGCGTCGCCATCCTGCACGCTGATGAGGAATGCGCCCGAGCATCACAAAGTCCCTTACGCTGAGAGGCCAGGCGCTCTGTCCGCCTTGGGCCAGATAAGCGATCTGACGAGCTCGACTGTGCGCGTCCAATTCGTTTAAGTGCCGTCCGCGAAATCGGACGCTACCTCGATAGGCGATCAGCTGCGCAATCGTTTTCAGGAGTGTGCTTTTGCCGGCGCCATTGGGTCCTATCAACCCAAAGAGTTCGCCGGGCTCAATCGCCAGGGACACGTCTGAAAGTCGGTGCTCGCGGCGGCGACCCGCTGGAGCGGACGGCGGATTATCCGTTCCGCCTGGAACCGACACCCGTTCCAGCCGCAGGCCGCGGTCGGCGCTGTCTGGCACTTTGTGCTCGGTCATGACGAAACCCCGTGTCGGCGCCGCAGGACGAGAATGAAGAAAAAGGGTGCGCCGATCAGGGCCGTGACCACGCCGAGCATGATTTCCCGGGGGCCACTAACGGCACGCAGCAGCAGATCAGCGGCCAGCAGCAACACGGCTCCGCCGAGCGCGCTCGCCAAAAGCAGGCGGGAGGGTTGCTGGGCGACGAAGGGTCGCAGTAGGTGTGGCACCACAAGCCCGACAAATCCGATAGCGCCGGTGATTGCGACGCAAGCACCGACACACAGGGCCGTACCGACAATCACCTGCTTCCGGAGCCGGACAACGTTTATCCCGAGACTCTGCGCTTCTTCCTCACCGAGCGACAGTGCATCGAGAGCCCTTCCACAGCCCAGCAACAGAAAAGCGCCAATGACCACAAACGGCAGGCAAAGCTGCACGTCGTCAAAGCTTCGCTGGCTCAGGGAGCCGAGGAGCCACAGCACGATGTCCTGAACGTCCGTGGGATTGGGCGCCAGATTCAGAGCCAGAGAAGTGAGTGCGCTGGCGAGTGACGACAGCGCGATGCCGGCGAGAATCAACGTCAGCGAATCGCTGCGCCGGCCGATCACGTAAAGCACGACGGTGGCCAACGCGGCAAAACCCATCGCCAACGCCGGCAGCAGCCAGGGGCTGAGGGCCGCCAGGCCGAAGTACAACGACAGCACGGCACCCAGGCTTGCGCTCGAACTGATGCCGAGCAGCCCGGGTTCGGCGAGCGGGTTACGCAGCAGCCCCTGCAGCGCTGCACCGGCAAGTCCCAGGGACCCACCGGTGAGGATGGCGAGTACCGTGCGAGGAAGGCGCACGTCTTGGATGATGAGCTGCTGGCGCAGGGCCTCTTCTCCGTCGCCGGCACCGAGGAGTCCGGTAATCACGTCACCAAGGGGGAGATCGACAGGACCGAACGTGAGAGACAGCAAGGCAAGGACAAGCAGCGTGACGGAAAGTCCCACCGTCACGATCGCGCGCCCGCTGACCAAAGGCGCCGACGCCAGGGTGATGGTGCTATTCAAGTGCCCACGTCCTGCGCCATAAGCGGAGACGCCAGCTGACCTGCTAGAAATTCGGCGGTGTTGATCAGATGCCAGGTTGCGCAACTGCCCTGGTTCGACGGAAGCCGAAGAACGGGACGATCAGCCAGGATCGCCCGCATGGCAGGATGCCTCAGAAGCTGTCCCTCCGCGTGACCGCGGTCGCGCGTGTAATCGCTGAGTAGGAAAAGGTCGGGCGGGCTAAGCAGGAGCTGTTCGAGATCCAGCCGTCCCCAGCCCTGAAGTCCGAGCTTCGTGGCGTGGTTGCCAAGGCCCGCACCGGTCAGCAGCGTGTCGATATAGGAGCCAGCGCCGGCGCTACCGCCGCTGGGACGCAGGTAAAGCACGCTGCGTTGGGGCTTTGCTCTGGCGGCTGCTTCGAGTTTGTCCAGGCGACGCTGCGTCTCCTTCACCAACGTGCGGCCGCGTTCCTCTCGACCGAGCTTCTCTGCGACCCACTGGGTTACGCTGAGGATATCGGGCCAGGTCCTCGCCAGAGGGACCACCACAATGCGAATACCGAGCGCTTCGAAATTGGCAGCCTGAGGATGTCGCCGCCAGGCGCGCGAGGCCAGCACGATGTCGGGCTTAAGCGCAATGATTTCCTCAGCGTCAGCGGCGTTAGCGTGATACTTCGCGGCTTCCGCCGCCATCGATGAGCGCGTTGGATCTTGGCTTTTCCACGATACGGAAAGCAGCTGTTCGGGTGAGGTCAGGCTCAGCGCGAGCAGGTCAGCACACAGGTTGGTGGAGACCACCGTTGGGGGAGTCAGCGAAGCAGCTTGCAGACTCCTGGGCCCAGGTAGACCCAGCAGCAAAACTGACGCCACAGCTAAGGCGCCAAACGCGGTTCTGTGCCTGCGTTTAGTGATTTGGCTGCCCATACGCCTCATCATCAAAAGTCGATACCCGCCTGAGCTTTAACGCCCGCTTTGAAGGCATGTTTAACGTTGCCGATCTCGCTGACCGTGTCCGCCATCTCCACCAAAGCTGGTTTGGCTCCGCGGCCGGTCAGGATAACGGTCTGCATAGGTGGGCGAGCGCGTATCACGCTGATGACTTCCTCGGTGTCGAGATATCCGTACTTGAGCATGTACGTGATCTCGTCAAGCAGCACCAGGTTGAGCGTATCGTTCTCCAGCATTCTCCGAGCCGCGCTCCAAGCCTCCTGCGCCGCGGCGTTATCCGCCTCCCAGTTCTGCGTATCCCAGCTGAAGCCGGTCGCCATCGCAAAGTAGTCCACGGTGGGTACACATTGCTTCAAGAACGTGACCTCCCCGCTTGCCTGAGTGCCTTTCACAAACTGAACGACGCCCACCCGATGCCCATGGCCGAGCGCTCGATAGAGCGTGCCAAATGCTGAGGTGGTTTTCCCCTTCCCCACGCCGGTGACAAAGATCACGAGGCCGCGCTCTTCCTGCGCATCAGCGATCTGCTTATCGATCACCGTCTTCTTTCGCTGCATGGTTCGGTTGTGTCGTTCTTTTTTGCTCTGTTCCATCACGGATTCTCCGTTGCGGTGCACACGCTCAGCCACACACCTGTCGGCTGGGTTCACGATCCAGAGGATCGGGCGGCAAGTTGAGATAGGTTTGACGCAGGTGATCCCAAAGCTCCAGATGGCTGAAGTTGGGGGTTTTCAGCACCTTCTGGTCGAAGCTGAGATACGGGTTTGGCAAAAATACCGTCATCTGTTGCTCGCCCGCCCCGTTAAACAGCCGCAGCCCCCAGGACCCAGGGCGCTGATCGGCGCGAAGCCCTCGATAGAGCTGCGCTGTTGCCGTACGTCGCCTCGCAGCGAGAGTGTCGGAGGTCGGGTTGCCACGGGCACCTTCGTTTTGGCCAATACAAATATGGAAATGCCATGCGCCGAAGTCGACTGTCAGGTAACCATCAAACAGGCTGATTTTCTGGGGCGCGTTGGGCGCTCTTACCTCCCAGACCCCACCCTGAACGCAGGTGCCAAAATGGATGCGATCCCAGTAGTTGGCGTAAACGTCCGTGAGCAGGCGCTCCAGCGTTTCGGTATCGGTGGGCAGGTCGAAAAGCTCTAGCGTTCCGTCACCTTCCTCTTCGACGATTCTTCCTCGGTGCATAGGGTCCTCTACTGGATGTGCTGGCGGCCGGTGTCGGAGATACCTACCCCGCCCTCTTTGTTCTGATTTGCGGCGCCCGAGGTCAGCGTGGCCGGTTCCAGGCCGGTCAGCGTGACCCCTCGCCGATCGCCATCGAGCGAAGGGGTCACCTGAGCGTGAAGCTTGAAGTAACGCAGTAGGTTGGCCGGCGTGAGCACCGCCTCGGGTGGTGCGTCAGCCTGCAGGGCGCCGTCACCGAGCAGCAGTAGCCGGTCGCAGTAGCGCGACGCGAGCGCCAGGTCATGAATCGCTGCAATGACCAAATGTCCCTCTTCGGCCATTTTCTGGGCAAACTGCAGCACCTCGAGCTGGTGGCACAGATCAAGATTGGCCGTCGGCTCATCCAACAGCACGACGGGCGTCTCCTGGGCAATGGTGCGCGCCAGCAGCACCCGCTGGCGCTCGCCACCGGACAACTGCGTCACTGGCCGTGCCGCCAACGACAGCACGTCGGCGCGCTGCATGGCCTGGCGAATGAGCTCGACGTCTCGAACGCCGGGCGGCTGGAACCGTCCCAGCCAGGGGTTGCGGCCCATGGCCACAACCTCCTCAACGCTAAAAGCGTAGTTGATCTCGGCGTCCTGCGGCACCAGGCTCACCTGGCGCGCCAGCTTCCGCCGGCTGATGGCGGTGAGCGGACGACCAAACAGCGAGATGGTGCCCGCGGTCGGTTTCGCAATTCCGAGCAGCAGCTTCAGCAGCGTCGATTTGCCCGCGCCGTTCGGCCCGATTAAGCCGACGAGCTGGCCCGTGGATAGCGCCAGATCGATCTGCCCGAGCACCGAATGCTCACCGTACGAAAACGCCAAGCTGCGGAGCTGGAGACTGGCTTCACTCATGACGCCACCTCCGGAGTTGGGGATTGTTCGGACGAGCGGTTTGCTGCGCCGTGGACTGAATCGGCAGGCTGATCCCGATGGTGCCGGTCTGCTGCCGTTCGACCTCCGTCGAAGGCGGCTTGCCAGCGGTCCAGGAGCGGGGCCCGGGTATTGGAAAAATGGCCGCATTGACGCAGCGCTACGCGGGTTGCGGTTCGAGCCATTCGGGTGGAACCCGGGTCGAAGTCGGCCGGATCGACCGCTGCGGCCAGCGTCGACCAAGTGGCTCGTTTCTGTTCAAGAAAACCGGTTGGGCCCGCCAGGGCCAGCCATTGCTGAAAGTCGTCAAATACCGTCAACTCAAAGGGCTTCGGCTTGCCCAGCGGGCTGCGGCAGGGATGAGCGGGGTGGAGCGATAGAACGGGAAGCCAACCGGTTGGCACGGGAATATTGGCCGAGTGTGCCCGCCCCTTCGCGAGAAGCTTCGGCAGCACGTGGGTATGAGGGCCGTCCGGCGACCGCTCGATGCCAATCGGCTGAAAGACCTCCAGCCGCCCGATCACGGAGGTAAAGACCCGATGAGGCCCGGCTTTGATAATTGTTGGGAGCACCGGATTACCCGGCTCCAGCAGCTGACTCCCGGCGGCCGCGCGGAGTTTTTTCAGTAAATGGTGGTCAGCGGTGCGCACGCCGACGTTCACAAAACCCTGGTTAAGCCCAAGATCGAACAATATGTCTTCACGATCTCCAGTGCGCAACGCCTCGCGATCGGGACCGAGCTCGGTGATGCCTGCTGCCTGCGGAAGCCGCGCTGCCGCGCGCGGCAGGCAAAAGACCACACCGTGCTGCCAGTGGTCGCGAGCCTTGCTTAAGCTTTCCCACGCAACGGGGCGAAGGTCGTTGCGCCAGCCAAAAGCCAGTCCGCCTCGGGCGGTAACCCGACCCAGCCGGCCATCCTCAGGCTCCCAGCTCGTCTCTCCAGCGTCACGGGTGAATTCCCCAATCGCCCCAAAGCTGCCGACGCTAAAGCCATGAGTGGGTGAGTCAACAGACTCTCGAAGTCGTTCGTAGGCTGTCATAGCTGCATCAGCCGTCTTTGCCTGAGGAGCAGAAACAAGAAAAAAGGTGCACCCATGGCTGCCGTAACCACGCCGAGCGGGATCACGGCACGACTCGCGTCGCCGCGGATCAGCAGGTCGGCGCTAACCAGTACCAGGGCGCCAAGCAGACAGGTCACGGGCAGTAGCCGGCGATGTTGCGGGCCGACCAGCAGTCTCGTGATGTGCGGGACCACAAGGCCCACAAAACCAATGCCACCGGCGACGGAAACCGCCACCCCCGTCAGTGCCGCCGTAACCAGCAGGAGATTGCGCCGGACCCGAACCACATCCACGCCAACTGAATTGGCGTGGATTTCTCCCACCAGCAGGATATCCAGATCGCGCTGGTAAAACACAATTGCCGCAACGCTTGCCAGGAAAACGGGGAGCAGTAGCAGTACGTGATGCCACCCGCGTCCATCCAGCCCGCCCATGGTCCAGTACACAATCGATTTACCCACTTCCCAGTGCTGCAGCGCGAGCGCCAACACCAGCGAAATCATGGCAACGTTAAACGCACCGACCGCGATGCCTGCCAGCAGGAGTGTCCCCATTGGAACGTGGCCACGCGCTGTCGCGATCCGGTAGACCACGGCAATGGTGAGCCCCGCTCCGAGAAACGAGAAAAGCGGTAAGGCCCAGACGTTGATCGCCGCCAGGCCAAAGAAAATGGCGATGACGGCGCCCAGTGATGCACCGGACGACACGCCCAGGATGGAAGGCGACGCCAGTGGATTCCGGAACAGGCTTTGCAGCACCGCGCCGCTGACCGCCAGCGAGGCTCCGACCAGCAACGCGGTAGCGACCCTGGGCGATCTCAGTTCCCAGAGAACCTTTACCTGCCAGGCCTCCACCTCTGTCAGCCAACCATCAAGGCGTCCGCCGGTGAGCGCACTCGCTAGCAGCTGGATGGTGGTGCGCAGGTTGACCTCGGTCGGCCCGATGACCACCGCTGCCAGCGTGACGCAAAGCAGCAGCAATCCCAACAGCACCCACAGCGTCCGGCCGGCAAATACACCGGACGCTTTTCTCCTCGTTGCGAGAGCAAGACTCACCGTTTCACCACCGAAGCCGGAAACGCGCCCGGGTGCAACAGCCGAGCGACTTCCTCAACGCCCCGCACACGGTGCGGTGAGATCGAGGTGAGCCAAGCACCCTCGATGCTGTAGACGCGACCGCTGCGGACTGCCGGCACGCCTTCCCAGGCCGGGTTCTTGAGAAGAATGTCGCTCGCAGATGCTCCGTCGGCCCCGGACCAGCCGTTGAGAAGCACAATCTCCGGCTGCAGGGACACCGCCAGCTCAGGAGAGATTCTAGGCAGCGACCCTAGCCCGGTTTCGGCAATAACGTTTTTGCCGCCAGCCAGCGTAATGGTCTCGTGCATCAGGCTGCCGGGTCCCGCCGTTGACCCGCTCATGCCGTAGAAAAGCACGCGCGGCCGCTCTCGACCCGCCACCCGGTTACGCACCGCATCGATCCGCTCATCCATCTCAGCAAGCCACGCTTCTCCCCGACCCTCTTCCCCGACCGCCAGGGCGAGCGTGCGAACATTGCTGCGGATATCGTCGTGGGAGTCGAAGCGGGTAAAACGCAGCAGCGCGATGCCTGCATCGAGCAGCATCGAAGCGGTGACCGCATTGGTGTACGCCGCCAGCAGCACCAAGTCGGGCTGCGCGGCGATGACTTCCTCAACGTCGCCGTAGTTGCGTCTAATGCTGGGTGGGTAGATCCCGGAAACGTTGCTGATACCTGGATCGTCCGCCAGGTACGTCACGCTGCTCACGCGTTCCGGGTCGACGAGCCGAGCAAGCATTTCGTCACCGCCAAGAATGACCGACACGATGGCCGATGGCTGTTCTTCCAGGACGACGGTTTTGCCGGCGGGATCGACAAAGGCCCGCCGAAATGTACCGCTTTTGCCAAGGTCCAGAACCTGGCTGTCGCCGAGGCTGGCCCCGGGGAGAAGTACGGCCCGGTCGGCCAGCTGAAAAACCGCATAAACGGTCGCTAACAGCGCCAACGCCGCCGTGATGACCGCCCACGTACCCGGTGTCATAGATTTGTTGGCTGTTAAATTTCTTTGCCTAGTCGTAGGCATGACGTTCGCATACCGATAGGGCTGACGGGACCCACAGACGAAAACCGTTGGTCGGGCTCGCAGAGTCCCGATACGCACCGATATGCAGCAGCTGGAGCACAACGTTTCGCACAGTGAGCGCCTGAATGCGGCCGAACCAAGTACGCCACTGCAACTGGTACTGGTCCGTCAAGAAGCCTCGCTTCACGGCGCAGCAGCGATTGACGACAGCAGGTCTCCTGGCTTACGCCTCGAACGCTTACCCCCTCCTTCCCGCATCACAAGGTGCGTCACCGATTGGTTCAGCTCTGGACACAGTGGCATGTGGGAGGCTCGCTTGGCGTTTACAGTTGCGAGGACAGCCGTGGATTTGCACCACGTTCCCTTTTTCACTTAGAGCATGATGCTCTAAGGCTTGCCGCTGGTTCGAGTCTAGCCGAATCTTTCGACGATAAGCAAAGGTTGTTTGACCAACGCTGGCTGCGACCGGAAAAAACTGGCGCTAAAGCGCTGCGGTTAAGCGTTTTTTGGCATCGCGACGATGGGGTCGTTGACATCGCTCTGTGTCCACGTCAGCATCTTAGGCTGATGGTGCTGCATCCGTGCGGCCAAAAGTGAATACGGTAAGAAGCCGTAGCTGTACCCGCAACTGTATGCCGGGAGCGAAGGGCCCCGACGCCACTGGAGCAAACCTAGAAGCTCCGGGAAGGCGGCCCCTAGCGTCGATCGGCGAGCCAGGAGACCTGCCATCGCGTCGTTCGTCCGGAGGCCGGGATAGCCTCAGCGGGCAGTGAGGTCCGGCGTTCTGCGCAGCACTTTCTCTCAGCAACGACACTCCAAATCGGTCGGCCGCCCCATGGGATTATCCATGCAGGCCCACGTAGTCGTTGACTGAGCACCCAAACACGGGCGGACGGGTGCCGGTGGAGAGATTTCATGCGTTACCTGACCACAACAACAGTTCGGCGGGTCCTTTCCCTTTCTTTGGTTTCATCCCTGGCTGGCACCGCGCTTGCGCAGGAAGATCCGGCAACAGAAAACGGCATCGATATGATTGTTGTGAGTGCCACCCGCCTCGGACAAACGACAACGGAAACCGGGTCCAGCCTTTCAATCATCACCGCGGAGGATCTCGAAGACCTCGGCGTTATTTACGTGCTGGATGCGATCGCTCAGGCTCCCGGGGTCACCATCAACCAAAATGGCGCCTTCGGCGGCAACGCCAGTGTGCGTATTCGTGGCGCCAGCAGCGAGCAGACCGTTGTATTAATCGACGGCGTTCCGGTGAATGACCCCACCTCACCCGGCGGTGGATTTAATTTTGCCCGCCTGGACACGGAGAACATTGAGCGCATCGAGGTTCTCAAAGGACCCCAGTCGACACTATGGGGTACGGACGCCATCGGCGGCGTCGTTTCTATTGCCACCAAATCGCCCAGCGAGGGTCTTGGCGGCGAGGCCTTTGCTGAATTTGGATCATTCAACACCCTGCGCGGTGGCGCCTCCGTGTCTAATGCGAGCGACGTCGGCGACTTCCGGATCGCTGCCGTGACCGTCTCGAGTGACGGAATCTCCAAGGCAGACGAGGCTAACGGGAACGACGAGGATGACGCGTTTGATTCGCTGACGCTTTCCATCAAAGGTGGGTTGAATCTGGCGGGCAACGCGCGGCTCAGCGCGGACGTCCTGTGGACCGATGCTGAAACCGAGTTCGACAGCTTTTCGATCGGATCTCAGGGCCGAGTTGCTGATGGGGATGAGGTCAGCGAAACCGAGGAGATCGCAGCAAACCTCTCGCTCAACGTTCCGTTGCTGAGGGGGCGCCTCGATAACCTGTTTCTCCTGGGTTACTCCGACATAAGGCGAGAGAACTTCAGCGATGGCTTGCAAAGCTTCGAGGCAGACGGTGAGCGACTGATCTACCGCTACCAGGGAACGCTGGCTGTCGATGAACGCAACCGCTTGGCCTTTGGGGCGGAGCGCGAAGAGACGACAGCCAACGACGACGATACGTCGATCAATGGCCTGTTTGCGCTTTATGAGCTTAAGCCGACCGATGATCTGACGCTCTCGGCTGGGGTGCGCTACGACGATCATGAACGATTCGGTTCAGAGACGACGACGCGTATCGCGGGTGCATGGGACGTGGGAACTCAATGGACGGTCCGTGCGAGCTGGGGCGAAGGCTTTAAGGCGCCAACGATCTTCCAGTCGACGTTTTTCTGCTGTGGTGTCACGGAGCCCAATCCTGACCTTGAGCCCGAAACGTCGGACGCTTTCGACGCCGGTATCGAGTGGCGTTCCGCAGAAGGACAAGTGCAACTGAGCGGCGGTATTTTTCGTCAAAACACGCAGAACCTGATCGATTTTGACTTTGCCGCCGGTGGCTATCTCAATGTTGATGAGGTGGAATCGGTTGGTGTCGAACTTGCCGGCGACCTGACGCTGACCGACAGCATCAGGCTGTCGCTCGACTACGCGTATATCGATGCCGAAGACGGTGAAGGCAATGCGCTCGCACGTCTTCCGGAGCACTCCGGCGACCTGACCCTTTCCTACGATGCGGGTGGCCCTTTCTCGGGTGCCTTGCTCGTACGGTATAACGGCAGCGAGCCGAACACCGATGCCACGTCCCTCGATAGCTGGCTCCGGGTCGATGTGACCGCTCGCTACGCGGTCTCTGAGCAGGTCGAGTTTTACGGACGTATCGAGAACCTGCTCGACGAGGAATACCAGCAAATCCTCGGTTACGGCACGCCTGAGCTTTCAGGTTCGTTGGGTTTCCGGATCCGGTTCTGACCGACATCTAGCCATGCAAATGAGGCCCCGCCACGTTGTCGTTACCCCCGCATCAGTGCGGGCCGATCGACGACGCTGGCTCCTTGAGGACAAGCAGTGACGGCCCGAGCCTTGATGCTGCAAGGCACGGGCTCGGACGTGGGCAAGTCTGTCCTCACCGCCGCAATTGTCCGTCTTGCTCGCCGACGCGGCATTTCGGTCGCGCCGTTTAAGCCGCAGAATATGTCCAACAACGCGGCAGCCTGTCCTGACGGTGGTGAGATTGGCCGGGCCCAGGCCCTTCAGGCTCGTGCCGCAGGCCTGCCGCCGCGCGTCGATTTCAATCCCGTGTTGCTCAAGCCGCAAACCGATCGGACATCGCAGGTGGTCGTCCACGGTCGCGTTGCGTCAACGCAAGCGGCTGCAGACTACATCCGTCAACGAGGCTCGTTGCTTGAACCGGTTCTGGAGAGTTTTGGGCGTCTGACCGACGAGTTCGAGTTGATGATTGTTGAAGGGGCCGGCAGCCCGGCCGAGATCAACCTGCGACGCGGCGACATTGCCAACATGGGTTTTGCGAGGCGAGCTGATGTGCCGGTGTGCCTGATTGCTGATATCGAACGAGGCGGTGTGATTGCAAGCCTGGTGGGGACCCAGGCTGTCCTGGACCCAGCGGATGCCGCGATGATCGTCGGCTTCCTCGTAAACAAATTTCGCGGCGATCCCCGATTGTTTGATGCCGGCGTCGAGGCGATTACTGAGCGGACGGGCTGGCGTTCCTTCGGCGTGATTCCGTGGTTGACCGTGGCGGCCCGGCTACCCGCTGAAGACGCGGTGGGTATCACCTCAGAAAAGGCACCGGCGGACGCGACGTTGAGGATTGCCGCGCCGATGCTTTCGCGCATGGCGAATTTCGATGACGCCGACCCGCTTCGCCAGCAGGCCGGTGTAAGCTTCGAGTGGATACCGCCGGGCCGCCCTATCCCGCGTGATTGTGACGTTGTGCTGCTGTTCGGCAGCAAGTCGACGCTGGGAGAGCTGAAGTTCCTGCGAGATCAGGGGTGGGATCACGACATCCATGCACATGTCCGAAACGGTGGGCGGGTACTCGGCATCTGCGGCGGCTATCAGCTGCTCGGACGCCGTATTCATGATCCAGACGGCAGCGATGGCAAGGCCTGCAGCGCTGAGGCCCTCGGGCTGCTGGATGTTGAGACAACCATGGGCTCGGATAAATCAGTCCGCCCCGTTGACGGCACCTGTGCACTCAGCGGCAGCCTCATATCCGGCTACGAGATCCACGTCGGAGAAACGCTCGGGCCAGACTGTGGGCGGCATGTCTTCGTCGTCGATGGGCGACACGAAGGGGCAGCCAGTCAAGACGGCCGAGTTGCCGGCACCTACCTGCACGGTATCTTTGCCAACAATGACTATCGAAACGAATGGCTGCGCAGAGCCGGGGCTGGTCGTTTACAGGCCTACGACTACGATGCCTCGGTTGAGGCTGCCCTCGACGCACTGGCCGACCAGGTGGAAAGTGCGGTGGACGTAGAAGGACTGCTTGCCCAGGCGCGCGTGCCGACGATCTCAGCCAGCCAAAGATGAGCGCCGTTGCCATGCTCATCGCCTGGGTCACTGAGGCTGCAGTGGGATGGCCTGAGACCCTGTATCGCCGAATCCGGCATCCTGTCGTCTGGATCGGCTCGCTAATCACGTGGTTCGACCGACAGCTGAATCAAGAGCGGATTGGTGATAGCTGGCGGATCGTTGCGGGAGCCCTCGTTGCGTTCCTGGTTATCCTGATCACCTGGCTCATCGCCGCGATGGTTCTGGCAATGTTGCCAGCAAACGTTTTAGCCGTTGTTGTCGCGGGTTTCGTAGGCTCAAGTTTGCTGGCTTCGAGAAGCCTTTATGAGCACGTGCAGGCAGTGGCCGAACCGCTTGCCGCCGGGTCTATCGTTGAGGCACGAGAGGCCGTCTCGCACATCGTAGGCCGCGACCCTAGCCAGCTGGACGAGGCAGGGATCGCCCGGGCGGCTATCGAGAGCCTCGCCGAGAATGCCTCAGACGGCGTGGTGGCACCCCTATTCTGGGGCGTGTTGCTGGGTTTGCCGGGTATTGCAGCGTATAAGGCAGTCAACACGCTCGATTCGATGATCGGCCATCGAAATGAGCGCTACGAAAAATTTGGGAAATTTGCGGCTCGCGTCGACGATGCCGCGAACTGGATTCCGGCTCGTCTCTCGGGCGCTCTTTTTGCGTTGGCCGCCGGTGGGGAACCCCGGGTGTGGCGGACTATTTGGCGTGATGCGGGTCAGCATCGATCTCCCAACGCTGGCTGGCCCGAAAGCGCCGTGGCGGCAGGTCTGGGAGTGAGACTGTCGGGGCCGCGCAGCTATGGCGACGCGGCAACCGACGAACCGTGGCTCAACGCAGGTGCACCTGACCCAGACGGAACCACTATGAAGGCGGGCCTTCGCCTGTACGTCCGAGCCATGGCATTGGCGGCTTTGCTCCTGGCCTTGCTAGCGACCTTGCAGATCCTGCTGTGAGTGACGACCTCCGACACGGCGGCGCGCTCGACCGAGTCGCCAGTCAATTTCCGACAGCGCCCCTGCCCTGGATCGATTTGTCAACGGGTATCAACCCCTGGCCATGGCCCGCTGAACAGGCTGATCCGGAGACGTTTTTCCGCTTGCCAACACAGAGCGATATCGACCGTTGCCGGGTGGCTATGGCGGACGCATTTTCCGGACCGGTCTCCGGGGTCACGCTGGTACCCGGCACCGAGATTGCTATCCGTCTGCTCCCGAAAGTCCTGAATCCTAAAACCGTCGCGGTCCTCTCACCAACCTACGGCGACCACGCGGAGTCCTGGCGCGTCGCTGGTGTGAAGCTGATCGAAACAACCGATCCTCTTAAACATGCCGACATCGCGGACGTTGTTGTCGTTTGTAATCCGAACAATCCCGATGGACAGTGTTTCGATACCGATCGCTTGATGGACGCACGCAATCGATTGGCGCAGCGTGGCGGCTGGCTGATTGTCGACGAGGCGTACGCCGAGCTCAGTCCCGGGCGAAGTCTCGGTGCGCATGCTGGCTCCGAGGGTCTGATTGTGCTGCGTTCGACGGGCAAATTCTTTGGATTGCCCGGCCTGCGCCTCGGTGCAGCGCTAGTGCCATCGAATCTCGCAGATGCACTGGAACAACTCCTTGGAGTATGGCGAATCTCCGGGCCTGCTCTGGAGATCGGCACACAGGCGTACTCGGACGTTCGGTGGCAGCAGGCAACGCGTCGCCGCCTGGTGTCAGCGCGACAGCGCCTCGATGCGATTCTCAACGAATGTCACGAGGTGACGGGAGGCACGGATCTGTTCCGCTACGTTTCTGTAGGAAACGCTCACGAAAAGTGGTATCAGCTTTGTAAGCATGGCATCTATACGCGCCGATTTGAGTGGTCGCGTTCGCATTTGCGAATAGGCTTGCCGGCTACCCCCGAGGCCGAGGCGCGGCTGAGGCTGGCAATGTCACTTGAGCGTTAGCGGCAGTCCGGCGGCCACAAACTCAACGCGATCACTCGCTGCTGCGACAGCCTGGTTGAGCCACCCTTGCTGATCGCGAAACTCCCGTCCGAGAGCCGTCTCGGGCACCAATCCCAGACCGATTTCGTTAGACACCAAGATGATATCTCCTGGGAGGGTCAGACCATTGATGAACCGTTTTACTTCGGTTTTGAGGTCCCGCTCGCGATAGACGAGGTTAGAAAGCCACAGGGTCAGGCAGTCCACCAGCACTACGTGTCCCGGCTTGACCGTTTGTTCCAGCGCTTCGACCAGAGCAAGCGGCGCCTCAAGCGTACTCCATCCCGATCCGCGGTCAGCCTGATGTTTCGCGATCCTTGCCGTCATTTCGTCATCGAACGGTTCGGCGGTTGCAACGAACGTCCGCGTGGGTGCTGCCGACTCGGCCAAGGTTTGGGCCCGGCGGCTCTTGCCCGACCGGGCGCCGCCCAGAATGAGTGTTACTGACATCCTGGCATCATGCGGCAATCGACCCTAAACAAAAAGCGCTGTTGAGTATCGGGCGTTTGCGTGAACACGATCTGTCGTTCGGCGGTTTAACGCCCTGTGCCAATTTTGTGTCAAACGCTGAGTATTCGACAGTCGTTTTGTGCCATTTTCTGTAGCGAATCGGCGAGCGGGCGCCGCTAAGTGATTGAATTTATTGGGGTGGCTTGGGTCCAGGACCGCCTTAAAATCCCTCGGAGGAAACTCCGTGCCGGTTCGAGCCCGGCCCCGGGCACCAAAATAATTCGCTAAAACATGGCTTTACAGCCATGCCGATTTTTCCTCATTTATCTGACTTAGGCGTTTGTCGCTGATTTTGTGCCTCAGGTGTCTTCGACCCAGTTAAGTCGCCATCGCGCCCTCTGACATCGCACCGAGTTTGGCATAGGAAATCTTCGAGGCTTCTCCGTCGCTCACGATGTTAACGCCAGCAGCCACCTAGCGGCGAACGTTTTCTTCGGCGGCCTCTGTCATCGTGGCATCGAGCTGATCCTGGTCTTAGACTTCGCCCCGCTCGCGGGTAAACAGAAAATCGACCACTTCTTGGGTCCGAGGCAGTGACCCGACATGTGTAGTTAGCACTGGCATTGCGTAGTTTCCTGATTAACTTTTTGACCAGTCCGACAAAGTACTGGGTTGTGGCCCATGACGCCCGTGAGCGGAGTGATCTGCCCTACCGCCCGAGACCGAGGTTTGCGATCTCGGCTGAGCGTCCCGGTGAACGCTTAATTGGCTGATCGCTCGCCGATTTCCAGCGACAAGCGGCCTAGCCGCTGGCGCGGACCCTCGCTCCTTGTTCTTCTAAGCTACTGAATTTAAGTACTTTTTCGTTTCTCCGAAAATGATCAGGGTTTCATCAGGAAATGCGGCTCTGTTTTCTGGACGCTATGTCCATTTCACGATGGCACCGCGGCGCCGTGCTTGCACGGTCCTAACGGCGTGATGGTGATCCAAATTGTGCACCGGAGGGCGCATGCCTGTGAAAAGACGATCACTGTGTTGCACCATTGCCTGTATTCTCAGCACCGGCTCGGCCACCGCTCAGGAGTCTCTGCGGCTGCAGGACCTGAACGGGGTTCTGGGTGTCAGGATTACCGGCGTCGCTGCCGGTGACCGGGCGGGCCAATCGGTCAGCGCGGCTGGGGATGTGAACGGCGACGGGCTCGATGATGTGATCATCGGGGCCCCCTTTGCGGATCCGGACGGCAACAGCGGCGCTGGCGAAAGCTACCTCGTATTTGGCACCGATCAGGGGTTTGCTAGCCCGCTCAGCTTGGCGGAGCTCGACGGCAGCAACGGGCTGGTGATCACCGGCATTGATGCCGGTGACCGTTCAGGTTTTTCGGTCAGCGCGGCCGGGGATGTAAATGGGGACAGTATTGATGATCTGATTATCGGGGCCTATCGCGCGAATCCGGACGGCATCCTATTTGCTGGCGAAAGTTACCTGGTGTTCGGCTCTGATCAAGGGTTCGTAAGCCCGATAACTTTGGCGGATCTCAATGGCACCAACGGGCTGGTGATCAACGGTATAGATGCCAGCGATTTTTCAGGCGGGTCGGTTAGCGCTGTCGGAGACGTGAACGGCGACGGTATTGATGACGTGATCATCGGGGCTAGCAGTGCGGATCCGGATGGCCAGCTTAGCGCCGGCGAGAGTTACCTGGTCTTTGGTACCGATCAGGGGTTTACCAACCCGTTGGCCCTGGCGGGCCTCAACGGCAGCAGCGGCCTGGTGATTACCGGCATTGATGCCGGAGACCGTTCAGGCTTCTCGGTCAGCGCGGCTGGCGATGCAAATGGTGATGGCATTGATGACGTAATTATCGGAGCCTATCGCGCAGATCCGAACGGCAAAAGCAGTGCCGGCGAGAGCTACCTGGTGTTCGGCACCAATCAGGGATTCGTCAGCCCGATGACTCTGGCGGATCTCAATGGCAGCAACGGCCTGGCGATTAATGGCGTTGATGACGATGATCTCTCGGGCCGATCAGTGAGCGCGGTTGGGGACGTGAACGGCGACGGTGTGGACGATTTGATCATCGGGGCCCAATTTGCGGATCCAGGCGGCAACAGCTACGCCGGCGAAAGCTACCTGTTGTTTGGCACTGACCAGGAGCTTGTAAGCCCTCTGCCACTGTCGGACCTCAACGGCAGCGACGGCGTCGTTCTCTCCGGCATTGGTGCCAATGATCAATCAGGGAGATCGGTCAGTGCTGCCGGAGATATGAACGGCGACGGTATTGGTGATCTGATCATCGGGGCCTATCGCGCGAATCCTGACGGCAATACCTACGCCGGTGAGAGCTACCTGGTGTTTGGCACCGATCAGAGTTTTATCAACCCGCTGGACCTTTCGACTCTCAACGGCAGGAACGGCCTGGTAATTACCGGCATCAATTCCGATGACCAATCAGGCATATCGGTAAGCTCAGCCGGGGACGTGAACGGCGACGGAATCGATGACCTGATCATCGGGGCCAACAACGCGGGTCCCGATGGGAATAGCGGCGCCGGAGAGAGCTACCTGGTGTTTGGCAACGCCGCCCCGCTGTCTTTGGGCTCCTCGCTGCTGCTTGGGGCGCAGACAGAAGATAACCTCGCTCCCCTGGGCAGCAGACTGGATTTTTCTATTGCAGAACGCTACCTGGACGAAGACTCTTTTGGCGGGGTTGCGGTTATTAACGATGCCTCCACACTCGGCGAAGGACTGTGGCAGCACAGTAGCGACGGCCTTGAATGGACCGACCTGCCCGGCGCGCTCAGCGACACTAGCGCCCTGGTCCTGGGTGCGCAGTCGCTGCTGCGGTTTGTGCCTGCGGCCGACTTCCACGGTCAGCCTGGTCCCCTGACGGTGCGCCTATGGGACGGGCGCTGGCGCGACACCGGCGAAAACGTGGACATCACCAGCGCCGTTGACGCACTCGGCGGTTTTGCTGACGACGACAACCTCCTCAGCGTGACCCTCACCGTCAATCCAGTGAACGACTCGCCCAGCTTCAGCGCCATCAACCCTCCTACCGTTAACGAAGATCCCGGCGGCGCAACCGTAGCGGATTGGTCCACCTTCGACCCCGGGCCCTTCGAGTCTGAGCAATTTGCCTTGACTTATCAGGTGGACAACATTTCCAATCCTGGGCTCTTTTCCGTGCTGCCCACCATCGGTACGCTGGGAAACTTGGTCTACAACCCGGCACCCGACGTCAGCGGCTCCAGCACGTTTGATGTCCGGGTGGTCGACTCCGGTGGCATGGACAACGGCGGCGTCAATGTGTCGGGCTTTCAGACTTTCACCGTCACCGTCAATCCGGTCAACGACCCACCGCGGATCGTCGCTGACGATCCGCCCCCAGTGCTCCTTAACAGCGGCCCACAAACCGTCCCTCAGTGGGCCAGCGTGGATGCCGGTGCACCGGACGAACAGGACCAGCAGGTGACCCTGACCGTATCGGACGTATCCAACGGGGCGCTGTTTGCTAAGCCTCCGGCCGTTGATGCGGTCGGCAACCTCACATACACACCGGCCGAAGGTGCCATCGGCGTGTCGACCTACACGGTCATTGCCAGCGACGATGGAGGCACAGCCAATGGTGGTCAGAACACCACAGGACCTGCCGGGTTTACGATTCAGGTCCGCAGTGAGCTCCTGTTCAGCGACAGCTTTGAGGAGTGATCACCCCGGTCTAATTCCATCGACCTAATGCCACCCACGTAACGCCTGCACGCCACCGGGTCAGGGCGTGATTATCTGACCACCTGTCAGGTGGGAGCTGAAATACTCGGCACCAACAGAGACTCCGCTGCGTTCAGCCTGCGCTGGCTGGCGTTCTAATCCCGGACTTTCATCCTTACCTCCGCGTGTCGCTTCGCGGCATCCAGATATTCGAGTGCTTTTGTCACGACCGTTGCGACTGCCCTCGCCGACTTTGCGACCAGGCGCCAGGGTACCGCGTTCGGTGAAATCTCTAAGTCATGGACTGTCTACGAACGCGACCCTCTCGCGCGTGCCGCCAACGCCAATAGCGTTATGATGGAGAGGCCTGTTGCGCCAAGTTACGTTATGGAGCACAACCGCAAGTGAACGATTGCATCGCTGGGTACCGAATCGGGGACCTGGAAGTGAACCTGGACCGCCGAGAACTGGTTTCTCCGGCAGGCCCGATTGCGATGGAACCACGCGCGTATTCCGTTTTGATTTACCTGCTTGCAAATCGCAGGCGCACCATCTCTCAGGATGAACTGGTCGAACAGGTGTGGCCTGGCAGAGTTGTTGGTAATGATGCGCTATATCGTGCCATCAAGCTTGTTCGTGAGGCGCTGCGACAAGGGGGAATCGAAGACGCGGTCAAGACGGTGCATCGGGTTGGCTATGGCTTTGTTGCTGATGTCGAGGAGTTGGGCGCAGCGACGGTGAGCCCGGGCTTTGTGACCTTGCTCGCCGTCAGCTCTACCTCGAAGCTAAAACTCCAGGATCCTGGCGTGGGGCAGATTCTCATGCTCGACGGCACCATCATGCTGTTGTCGTTCCAAACTTCTGCCGGCGCACTTGCCTATGCGCTTGCTGCCAATCCGGACCCGCCGGTTTCAATGGGTTTACATGTCAGTGTCGGGTCTCAACAGGAAAGTATGGATAGCGACGACCCGTCCTGGAATTTGACGACGGAACTTAGCCGTCTCGCGGCTCCGGGACAGGTGCTCTTGTCGGCGGCGGCCTACGAGCTGTGTCGTGCGCAGCGGGAGCTCTTGGCCGCAAAGAAGTTGTCCTGGTTTGCCCACGGAACCTACCGCTTCAAGCATGAGCAGGAAGATCTCACAGTGTTTGAAGTGCGCTCTGAGGAGCTAGAGCCCTTGCCGGCACCGGAGAATGCTGCCGTTGCAGTAAGGTCGAACACGCAAGACACCGTCTTGGGTTGGCGGGCCGCAGTTGAACAGTCGGTCCCGGGACGCCCGCAGTGGGTCCTTCTGGACTGCCTTGGCAGTGGCGGATTTGGCGAAGCGTGGTTGGCGGAACATGTCGGTTCGAAAGAACGGCGTGTGTTCAAGTTCTGCTACCACCGGGACAAATTGCGTTCGCTGATGCGCGAAGTCACGTTGTTTCGACTGTTGCGACAGACGCTGGGAACAAGGCCGGATATTGCACGAATTCTGGACTGGAATTTTACCGACGCACCGTATTTCATTGAGTCCGAGTTGACGCCGGCAGGTGACCTCACACAGTGGGCTCAGGCCCAGGGAGGCGCGACGCAGGTTCCGCTAGAAACGCGATGTGGCATCGTTGCCCAGATAGCCCACGCACTGGCTGCCGCTCATGCCGTTGGTGTGCTGCACAAAGACGTCAAGCCGGCGAATGTGTTGATTAAGGAGGGCGCAAACGGTGAAGTACAGGCGGTGCTCGCAGACTTCGGTATTGGAACCATCACCGACCCGGAGCCTCTTGCTGCCCATGGGATCACGGCGCAGGGCATCACTGAAGCGCTACGGGGAAATCTAACCAGTTCGCGCAGCGGCACTCGACGTTACCAGGCTCCGGAAATATTGGAGGGGCAGCCGGCAACCATCCGAGCTGATATTTACTCGCTGGGTGTGATGGCATACCAGCTGCTTGTGGGAGACCTTGAGCGGGTGCTGGCGCCGGGTTGGGAGCGTGAAATCGACGACCCGCTGTTGTGCGCAGATGTCGCCAGCATGGTCGATGGCGACCCGAACCGGCGGCCTGCTGACGCGAACGTCATTGCTCAGCAATGGCAAAGCGTTCCGGAACGCCGAAACGCCATTGCTGTGCGAGAGGCAAAAGCAAGACGGGATGCACGTGATCGTCGAATCCGTCGGTTGCTAGTGCCTAGTACCGCTGTCCTGCTGATATTTGCGCTGACCATGGTCTGGCAAAACAGCCGCGTCAATCGCGCGCTGGCATCAGCAAACGCGGAGGCCGATCGTGCGAATGCCACTACGGCCTTTATGACCAGGCTGTTTGACGCCGCAAACCCACTTTTTCGTGGTCCGGAGCCGCCCGCATTGATTGCGCTTCTGGAGGAAGGGGAGCGGCAGATCAACAGAGAGCTAAGTAACGAGCCTGACGTTCAGGCACGCTTGTGGACCACCATTGGAAGGGCGTTCGCTGCGGTTGGCGAACATGAAAAATCCATTGAGCTGTTGGAGAACAGCCGGGCATTCGCTCAAACCACCGAACAGCAGCACGCACAGTTTGTTGCTGAGTTGGAATTAGCGAATGTTCTCAATCGCGTCGGCCAACCAGAGCGGGCTGAGGCATTGCTAGAGCCTGCGATTGAGGCGTTAGGCGCAGATCAGAACGATGCTTCCACCGCTATATTGCGCGCGTACATGCTCGCGCGGCTGGCTCGTTCGGAATACCTCCAAGGCAGGGTCGATCGCGCCATTGAGCACGCGGCCGCGGCTGCGCAAATCCAGGAACAATATGCACCTGACAACGACCCTGACTTGCTATTTACGCAGCTGATGGCTGCCAGTTACCACGTCGATACGGACGACGGTGGCGGGCAGGCGGTTGATGAGGCGTTTCGAAAGATCATTGCCAGCTATAAGGAACACCATCCGGATCACTACGGACATGAGTTTGCACTGCAAAATTACGCGCAATACCTTCAGCATCAGGGCCGACTAGTTGAAAGCATGAACGTTGCTGAGGACTCCGTAGCGCTGATGCAGACCCGATTTGGCGCCAAGCACCCGTTTACGGCGCGGGCGCTATATCACCTCGGCTTAATATACGGACAGCTGGAGCGTTACGACGACGGTGAAGCAGCTATGCGGGAGTCCCTCGGCATTCGTCGGGATGTGCTCGGTGAGCATATGGATACCTACAGCAGCCTAATGGATTTGGGCGACCTGTATCGAGTTCAGGGGCAAAGCCAGCAAGCCCTTCCCTACTTCGAGGAGGGTTTGGAAATGGGGCTGCAGGTGCTTGGAGAAAATCACATAGCAATTCCCGGCTCCCGCCATCAGAAGGCGAAGTTGCTGTCGGATCTGAGTCAGCTCGCTGAAGCCCTCAATCTTATGATTCGTGCCTGCATCCAATCTGCTGAACTGCTGGGTGAGAGCCATTGGCGGACAGGCTATTGTGAAAGCGATCGAGCGGCCTTGAGTTCGCGGCTGGTAAGCGATGAGGATCATGAAGCGCTAGCCCGCTCTGCTGCCGCTACACTGGCCAATGCACTGCCCGAAACACATTGGATACGAGCCAACGCAAGCCTTAACCTCGCGCTAGTGCTTTATGCTGCTGGAAACTATGAGGAAGCGGAACGTCTATATCTCGCGAACTTTGAGAAGATCAGCGCATCACCTCAAGAGCTTGCGGCCTGGAAGGCTGCTCGTGAGTCCGCATTAGCGAATCGTGGGAAGTAGTTACCCCTATCGATCTTAAGAGGGGCCGCGGCTTACGTCGACACCCGTTGAGCGGTCGCGCCAGCTGGGCAGGGATAAGCCTCTGATTTATTTCTATTAACTAATTTCATCAGGATTCCATCAAGACTCCGAAAGCGAACTGCACCTAGCATCAGTCCATCACTTCGACCTTGGATTAGACATGATGGAACGCTGGGTCTTGCTCACGGCTTTATTAATCGCATCGGCCGCTTCCTACGGTCAGCCTGTCAGTGTTTTTCAAGATGGCTTTGAGGGTACCTCGGGCCTTCTTAATGCGCCTGGGCTACCTCAGGGTGTTGGCTACACCTTGTACGACGCAAGCCGGTTCCTGTACACCGGGCCCGACCCAATCCAAACCGGAATGGACCCTGCGTTGATCCAACCGGACAAGGTGGCGGTGATTCGCGGCCGCATCTTGGGTCGCGACGGTGGCCCCCGATCTGGCGTGATCGTCAAAATCCGCAGCGCAGCCGAATTTGGCGAAACCAGATCGCGCGGTGATGGTTGGTTTGACCTGGTTGTCAACGGCGGCGGACCCATGACGGTCTCCTTTTCAGGGGAAGGCGTGCTCCCTTTGCAGCGCAGTATCGAGGTTCCATGGGACGAATACGTCGTTCTGGATGACTGTGTCGTCACACCACTGGCCAGCAAAGTCGACACCATCGACCTTGCATCCAATACGGAGATGCAGGTGGCTGAGGGTCCGGTATCGGAGGATGGTGCGGGCCAGCGGAAACCTGCCCTCCTGTTCCCGGCTGGTGTGGCTGCCGAGATGGTCATGCCTGACGGCAGCCGAAGCCCCTTAAACGAAATTAACGTCCGTGCAACCGAATATACCGTGGGTCCCACGGGGCCTGCCGCTATGCCAGGTTCGCTGCCGAGCACGTCGGCCTACACCTACGCCGTTGAACTCAGCGTCGACGAGGCAATGGCGGAAGGCGCACGAACCGTGGCGTTCGATCAGCCCATACCGCTTTACGTTGAAAATTACATTGGTGTTCCTGTGGGCGCCGCGGTGCCGGTGGCGTATTACGATAGTGATCGCTCAGCCTGGGTCGCCGAACCCGATGGTCTGGCCCTTGAAATCTTGGCAACGGACAACGGCCTCGCCACCCTGGATCTCGATGGCGACGGTCTTGCTGATGATGACAGCAGCCTGGCTGATTTGGGCATAACCCCGACTGAACGAGAGTACCTGGCGGGCAAATACCAGCCTGGCCAAACCTTATGGCGCGTCGCCATAGATCACTTTACTCCGTTTGACCTGAATCACCCCGACTTACCCGATCTCCCCTCACCACCCCCACCAGACCCGGGTGGTGGCGGCCTTGGGCGATCCGCCCGCCCGGAAAACAGAAAGATCGACAACCCCTGCGAGGATCAAGGCTCGGTGATCGAGTGCGAAAACCGGGTTCTGGGAAAACAGGTTGCCGTTCAAGGCACAGAATTTTCGCTCAACTACCGCAGTGACCGGGTACTCGGTCGCAATGAAGGCCAGCTGATGGAGATCAACTTGGGTAACTCCATCAACCCCCTGCTCAGTCGCATCTCGTTGCGTATCGAGGTTGCCGGTCAGGTGTTCGAGCGCGACTTTGATCCCCCGGGCGGAACCTTTGTTTACGAGTGGGATGGTCTTGATGCTTACGGGCGATCGGTCGACGGTACGGTAGAAGCGCTGGTCGAGATTTCATATTTCAATCGAGTGAGCTACTGCACGCGACGTTTTGTTAACGGCAGACCATCGTTCGGCCGGCTGTTCTTTACCGATGAGTGTATGGCCACCGATCCTTCGCTAAACGTTGCAGAGCTGGCCACAACCAATCGGCGGCGCATTCGGCTGCGCGCCAGAGACTACCGTACTCTGGGTCTGGGTGGTTGGACCCTCAATCAACACCATCGTTTTGATACCGCAACGCAAACCCTGTTCTACGGTGATGGCCGAGAAGACAGCACCCCTACCGTCGACTCCGGCATCGTTGTCACCATCGCCGGCGGTGGAGATCAATCCGGGGAAGAAGTACCGGCACTCGACGCTGATTTACGAACAAACGGTGCCAGAATCAGCGGACTGGCTACTGCCCCCGATGGCCGTATCTATTTTTCGCTGGATCAGCAGCAGGTGGTGCGAGTCGTGGACACCGATGGGCTGATCCGAACAATTGCCGGTTCACCCGGGGTCGCGGGCTTCAGTGGCGACGGCGGCCCGGCGATCTCCGCCCTGTTGTCAGATCCCGGCGCGCTTTCCCTGGCCCCTGACGGTGACCTGCTGGTAGTGGATCGGGGCAACGGCCGCATCCGGGCTATCGAACGCGATGGCTCAATTCGGACCGTCGCCGGCGGTGGAAGCGACGTGCCGGTTGACGAAGGCATCGCGCTGGCGACTGATTTGTCAGGGATCAATGAACTGGCTGTCAGATCGGACGGTGCTTTTTTCGTCACCATTTTGGAGAATCCCCCGAGTCGATTTGGCAGCACCTGGTCGATAGAAACCGACGGCCGCCTCAGTGATCTCGATGACAGCAGCGAATTTCTTCAATTGGACGATAGCGGTCGATTGCTGTTGGCACAAAGTGATTCGGTACGCTACCTGCTGCCCGCCGGAAAACTGAATGTGATTTTCGGCTCGTTCGATGTTTTTACGGCGGCCCGGAAAGGGAACTTTCTGGACAACACCCTCGTGCGCTCTCTGGTGGTAAACCCCGAGGGTGAGCTGCTCTTCAGCAACAACAACCGGTGCATCACGCTGATCGCGTCCCCGGCCAAACAAGGCCCCGTTGACCTCAGCGATGGCTTTGCTACCCGACTCTACGCTGGACCGAGGCTGACGCTTGCGGGTTACGACAACAATGCCTTTAACTGCACCAACGAGCAGGCCGGTGCTGGCGAACCGCACACCACCAATGCGCTGCAGGCCCGTTTCGGGGGCGATCTGATTTTAGATCTGATGCCCGATGGCGATCTTCTGATTGCCGACGGACTGCTCGGTCGGATAAGGCTCCTGACCGGGCGCGCAGGATCAGGAACCAGCGGCGATATCGTTGTCGCCGATCGGGACACACCGCAGATCTACCAATTCGACAGACAAGGCCGTCACCTTGCCACGCTAAACGTTCTCACCGGAGAGACGCTTTACCGATTCACCTACACCGAAGACGGCCAGCTCGCGAGCGTAACCGATACCTTCGGCCTGGAAACCACCATAGAGCGGGACGCCGAAGGCCATCCGACAACGGTTGTTGCCCCCTTTGGTCAACGAACGTCATTGACTGTCGATACCGAGGGCTATCTCGCATCGATTGCCAATGCTGCGGGCAATACGCAGCGCATTGAATCCGACAGCTTGGGCCTGATAACGCGCTTTACGAACGCGAATGGACACGTCACCGACTACCAGTTCAACGGCCGAGGCTTGCTCAACGGTTTCGCCGCCAGCGATGGGTATGGGCTCACCTATACCCAGAAAACGATCAACAACTCGACGGGCCGTGGCCGGGAAGTAACGACCACGACAGCGTTGGGCGCAGCAAGCGTGAGCCGGGCAATCCGGGATCGCGATGGCAACACCGTTCTCACGAGCATCGATCGGGATGGCGCAGAGACTCGAACTGCCGAGGAAAGGGATGGCTCCCTGGAAACCACCTTCCCCTCCGGCACCATTGATCGCAGTTCCATTGATACCCGGTTGCAATTGGGCGCACAGGTGCCCGCCAATGAGGTCTTTGTCCGCCAGACTCCGCAAGGCAAGAGTCTAATGGTCGTAACTGATCGGGTGCTTGCAGCCGATCCATCTGATCCTTTGCGTCTCGCAGCGCTGACCGACACCCGTCAGATTGGCGAAAGGGTGCAAACCGTCACGTTTGACGCGCAGACCAGGACCATCACGAGCACATCACCGGTTGGACGGTCTGAGATCACGGTCATCGACGACTTGGGAAGGCCCATTTCATACCAGCTAGCGGACGCTTCGAGCCCCGTTTTAACCGAATTTGATGCTCTCGGACGGGCGACGCGGAACACGTTTGGGTCACGCTTTGTGGACTTCGTTTACAACGACCTTGGCCTGCTCGAGAGTCAAACCAATGCCGCCGGCAGCCAGCGGCGCTATGCCTACGATGCGGCCGATCGTCCGATCAGCATCACTTCCCCCGAAGGCCGAGAAACCCGTTTGTCGTATGACCAGAACGGCAATTTGACGGAGGTCACCATGCCCGGCGGACAGGTTCATCGCATGACCTATACGGAATTTGACGAGATGGCGACCTATCAGGCGCCAAGCAGCGGGCAGCTCGTGCAGTCTTTTGATATTGACCGACGACGAACCTCCGTGACCGCGCCCGATGGCTCTGCGCAGGAATTTGCACTGTCTCCCGGTGGTCGAACGCTGTCGATGGGCTACCCTGAGGCCGATGTCACCTTTCAATACCAGGGCAATACCAAGTTCATGACTCAAATGACCTGGGAGCTGGCTGGTGGCGCGCGAACCAACACCACATCGATGACCTTTGACGGCGATCTGCCGACAAGCATCCAGATTGATGGCGATATGTTTACCTATCGCTATGACGACGCCATGCGTCTGGCGGGCGTCACCATCAACAGCCAGCCTGAACTGAGTCGATCCCATGACGATGACGATCTTGTCATCGCCTATGGCGACTATGCGGTCAGCCGGAACAACCCGGGAGGAGCACCCGATCGATATTTCGACGGAACCGCAGAGATCACCTTCGAGTTTGACGGCGCGCAACGCATCGTTCGCCGAACGCACACCGTGGCAGGCAACGTGATTTACGATCTGACGCAGAGCTTCGACTCCGTGAGTGGACGTCTGAGCGAAAAGACCGAAACGGTCAACGGGGTCGAACAGACGCGCAGTTATCAGTTCAATCGCGACGGTGAGTTGACCACCGTGACCGAAAATGCGATTCAGTCTGAAATCTACACGTATGACTTCAACGCCAACCGCACCGGCGCCAATGGACTTGAGGCAACCTTCGATGACGCCGACCGATTACAGTCCCAGGGTTCTCGCAGCTACAGCTACGACGTCAACGGTCGACTGTCCCAGCGGGACAATGTTCAGTTCAGCTACAGTTCCCGCGGAGAATTGCTGGACGTCACGCTGTCGGGTGGACAGAGCATTGAGTACAGCTATGACGGTATGGGACGACAGGTTGCTCGTAGCGATGCCGACGGGACCACGATCTATCTTTATGGTGATGCAGACAACCCGTTTCAGCTTTCTGCGAGCCGAAATCCGGGTGGTCTGCTAACCGAGTACTGGTATGACGAGGCGGACCTGCTGATCGGACTGCGCCAGGGAACGGAGGTGTTTTATGTGGCTTCCGATCCAGTCGGAAGCCCGCGCGTGATCGTGGACAGCACGGGTACCTTGGTTCGGGACATCAGCTACGACAGCTTCGGGCGTATCGTATCTGACAGTAATCCGGCTTTCCCCATGGTCCTGGGATTTGCCGGAGGCGTTGCCGATCCGGCAACGGGCCTGGTTCGATTCGGATTCAGGGATTACGATCCGGAGATCGGGCGCTGGACTTCTGCAGATCCGCTTCTGTTCGCCGGCGGTCAGTTCAATCTGTACGCGTACGTCAACAACAATCCGCTGGAATTCCGAGATCCGACAGGCATGTTCTGTACCGGATTCTCCCAGTACGACAAATGGGGCGGGGGCGCAAAATTCTGTTTTATTGAGGGGCGTTGGTCACTGTGTGCGGATGTGGGTTTTGGCTTTGGCGGCGGACCGTTTGTAGACCCCTTCGGCAACCCCACTGATTCCTATGCCGATTCGCGTTACGTCTCCGGCAGCGTCGGCCTTGCATGCGGGCCCGTTGGTCTTGGGTTTGAGGTCAAGCTGGATCGTTGCGGCCGTGCCAAGAAATCGTTCGCTTGCCGCATTGGACCCATTGATCTCTGTAACCTTCGAAATAGTCTCGCCAGTTTTGTGAAGAGGGATGACGCTCTCTTTACCGTTAAAAACGTCAAGTGCAAAGTGGAAGGTGCGGTGAAAGGTGGGGCCTGTATCGGGACTAATACATTCTAAGCCTGTACATTGAATTAGCTTGGATCCGATAGCGTCTCAACAACCTACGGAAGAAACTCCGTGCCGGGTCGAGCGCGGCTTCGGACATCAAAGACCCGACTTAAATCATGGTCTTACGGCCAAGCGGTTTGCCTCTCAAACGGGTGAGAGAGCTCCGCGGCAATTTTGTCTCACAGATGTCGGCAGGCACCGAAATGGGTTTGAGGAGCTTTCGTCGAGATTCGCTGAGAACGCTACCAAAAGGCGTGGTCCGGCTGCTTTTCCTCGTCGCGGGGTCTCTTTGCTTTGGGGGGAAATCCTCTATCATGACTCTTCAAATACCAAAGATAAGCCGTTTCATCGGACCCAGCCCATCACTAGCAAACCCGACAAAGCGCCAATAGACGCCGACGAAACAGTGGAAGCGGCTTACGCGCACCATCGACCGGTGCTGGCGGCATTTCTGGCGCAGCGCCTCGCTCGCCAGGAAGACGTGGAGGAAATTCTGCAGGAAGCTTTTGCCCGCGCGCTCGACCAGGAAAAACGTCAAGAGGTTCACTCTCCGCGCGCTTATCTGTTTATCGTCGCCCGCAATCTGCTTTCCCGCAAGCTCCGGCGCCAGTCGCGGACGGTCGATTCGGAGGTCAGTCAAGCCTGTCTGAAGCAGGCGCCCTGCGGGGAGCGGCCGCCGGAAGACCAGGCCCATCAGCGCCTGAAGCTCGAAGCTCTCCAGCAGGCTGTCGACGGGTTGCCGACCCAGTGCCGACGGGTATTCTTGCTGCGCAAGGTCAACGGTGCCAGCCAGAAGCAGATTGCCCGGCGTCTGAATATTTCCGTGAGCACCGTCGAACGCCATATCACTAACGCTATGACTCGCCTCCGAGCTGCGCTTAGCGCTCAGGGCTACAACCCTCGATCCGGTTTGGTTAACAACGGGCGCTCGGTGCCCAAAAGGAAAGACCGCTGATGAGTCCGGTTTCGCCACTTACTCCGGACACCTTGGCCGGCAACGCCATAGCCGCCGAGGCCGCGTCTTGGCTCGCCCAACTCGACCAGGGAGAGTTGAGCAACGCCGACCGGCTGGCCCTGGCTGAGTGGGTCAATCGCAGCCCCCGTCATGCCGAAGAGCTGCGTCTGTTGGCGCAGCTGTGGAGCGACGTCGATGGGTGCTTGGACGATCTGCTTTTGACGGCCGAAAAACCCTCACTGTGGAGGGTGCTGCGGCACGGTTTCGTTATTCGACCACTGCAGCTAGCGTCGGCGGCTGCCGCAGGTGTCGCTCTGCTGGCGCTCGGCTCTGCGCTTTGGCTGGGGCAAGTAAGCCTTGACCCGGCGGCAGTGCCGCCGGCTGTGCACCAGACCCTTCGGGGCGAATCGCGTTCGCTTACCCTGTCCGACGGATCCCGGGTTCTGCTCAACACCGATAGCGTGGCGGAAATCCGTGAAACGGCGACCGCCCGAATCGTTCGACTGATTCGGGGCGAGGCCATTTTTGAGGTGGAGCCAGACCCCCAAAGGCCGTTTCAGGTAGTGGCGGGAGACGGACTCGTAGAAGCCGTCGGGACGCGCTTTGTCGTGCGCGTTCTTGAAAACAAAATCAATTTATTGGTTACCAGCGGCCGGGTAAAGCTGGCCGCCTTTGATGCATTGCCGCTCGCGCCCCGAGGGGATGGTCCGATTTCTTTAGACAACCGGCCCACGGAACTGGTTGATGCCGGCCACCGCGCCCGCCTTGACCGCAGGCAGGCCACGGTCGAACCGGTGGCCCAGAAAATTATGGATCGACAGACCGCGTGGCGTGACGGTCGTCTGATATTTGAGGGAGAGCCGCTGGAGTACGTGGTGTCGGAAATCGGTCGCTACACTGAGACGCGCATTGTGATATCGGACGCCGACCTGCGAGAAACGCCCATGGGCGGCGTCTTTCAAACGGGGGAAGTCGAGGCGCTGCTGACCGCGCTGGAGAGCTCAATGAATATCGAAGTTGACCGCATTCGCGATGACCTGGTGTATCTGAAAAGGAAACCTGACCCGACTCCATGAGAGTTTTTTGGGGGATTTGGCGAGCACGCGACTCTTTATGGGGGACGTATGGAATATATCCGTCGGCAACCAGCCTGATCACGCGAGTTGCTGCGGGGCTGCTGTTGCCGTTGAGCATCTGCGCTGAACCGGATAGCCGGGAATTCAACTTTGAACTTCCGGCAGCAGCGGCCAGCGAATCGATTACCGCGCTGGCTGAGCAAGCTGACGCAACGGCTATTTTTCCATACGTGCCTGCCAGGGAGCGGGAGGCAAGACCCTTAAAGGGTCGATACACGCTGGCAGTTGCGCTGGACCGGATTCTGGAAGGCACCGGTTTATCAGGCACAGTGACCTCCGATGGGGTAATCACGGTAGGGCTGCCGGTCCAATCAAAATCTGGAGGCAGTCCTATGCAAAGCAAGCAACCCAAAGCAGGTGTTGTCGGCGCGCTCACAGCGTTTCTCGCGTCGGTATTCACCCCGGCGATCAGCACAGCGCAAACCGAAACTGACGATGAGGCCGCCAGCGGCGTCATCGAAGAAATCATATCGATCGGCACCCGCTCCACCCGACCGCGAACGGCTACCAACTCGCCCGTTCCGGTTGACGTCATTTCCGGCGCTGATTTTAACGCCATGGGCAACACGGCTGACCTGACCGATAACCTGAAGGCCTTCGTCCCCTCCTACACCGCCACGCCGGCCACTGGGGATGGCAGTGCCTTTGTCCGACCGACGTCGCTGCGAGGCATGGCGTCGGATCAGACCCTTGTGCTGATCAACGGCAAGCGTCGACACCGTTCAGCATTGGTGCAGTTTTTTGCGCCAGCCGCCGGCAACGGCGCCCATGGGGTCGATATCGGTATGATTCCGGGCATCGCCATCCAAAGCGTGGAGGTGCTGCGTGACGGCGCCGCCGCCCAATATGGGTCGGATGCCATCGCCGGGGTGATCAACTTTGTCACCAAGCGCAACAACGAGGGCGGCGACCTGCTGCTGCAGTATGGCGAGCACTTCGATGGCGAGTCTAACCTGCGGGCCGCCGGCAATATCGGGTTTGGCGCGGACAGCAACGGTTTTTTCAACTTGTCGTTTGAATACTCCGACAATGACGCGCTGTCCCGAGGCATCCAGTCACCCAGCGCCCAGGCCCTCCTGGACTCGGGCATTGCAAGCGTCGGCTCTGACGCCCCATTTGGCGATGCGCCGCTCGTGCAGACCTGGGGTCGACCGGAATACTCCGGTAGCCGGCTCTTTATCAACTCCGGCTTTGAGCTGGACAACGGATCTGAGCTTTACTTCTTCGGCAACTACGCGCAAACGGAAGGTCGCTACCGGTTTTTCTATCGCCCGCCGACCCATCCCAGCCTGGTCCCGCTGCGAGAGCAGGGTTTTACCGGCCTGCCCGGCGGCTATACGCCGTTTCTGGATGGTGATCAGGACGACTACAGCCTGGTCGGCGGCTGGACTGGCGAGTTTGCCAGCGGCATGACCTACGACTTCAGTATCGGGTTTGGCGGCAACGAACTCGACTATTTTCTGAATAACACCATCAACCAGGATCTGGGGCTGGTCAACGGCCAGCCAGCCCAGCGAGACTTTGACGTGGGCGGCTACGAGCAAGAAGAGATCAACCTCAACGCAGATTTCTCCAAGGCGTTGAGCGACCGCCTCAATCTGGCTTTTGGCCTCGAGTGGCGCGAGGAAACGTACACCGCTATCGCTGGGGAGCCCAACTCTTTTCTCGGCGCAGGCTCAAACGGCTTTGGCGGAATCCGTCCCCAGGATGCCGGCGAGTTTGATCGAGACAACGTCGCGGTCTACGGCGATCTGGAGCACGACATCAGCGACACCTGGCTCATGCAGTACGCGCTGCGTTATGAAGATTTTTCGGACTTTGGCAGCACCGTTAACGGCAAGGTTGCCACACGGGTGAACGTGAGCGACAACACGGCCATCCGCGGCGCGATCTCCACCGGTTTTCACGCGCCAACCCCGGGCCAGGCCAACGTCCGTACCACCATCACCACCTTCGACGGCGCCACGGGTCTGCAGGTTGAAGAAGGGCTTGTGCCTTCGACCAGCCCCCTGGTAGCCGCCGTCGGCGGCACTGCCCTCAAGGAAGAAGAATCGCTGAACCTGAGTGCTGGTTTTACCACCCTGATTGGGGACGCCACCACCCTGACCGTCGACTTTTACAACGTCGAGGTGGACGATCGAATTTACCGGACTGGCGATATCACCGTGCCGGGTCAGGATGGCACCATCTCTTTTTACACCAACGCGCTCGACGTGGAGCACCAGGGAGTCGACGTGGTGGTCACAAGCGATATCGATTGGGGCGACGTGATCAGCACGCGCTTAATCCTCGCCTATAACTACAATGAGATTGATGTAACTGGACAGACCCAGGTTGCTGGCGTCAATCCGGTCAGCGATTCGCTGATCGAGGACATTGAAAACAACTACCCCGAACACCGCTGGTCGCTCACCACCAACACATCCCTGAACGACCAGTGGAACCTGCTCCTGCGTGGCAATTTTTACGGTGAGCATTTCGACGAGCGCGGCACCATTGGTGGCCCGGACGGCAACCGCAGTGCGGAGATCGGGAGCACCTTCTACGTCGACATGGAGCTCGGCTATGATGTCAACGAAAGCCTGCGCCTGGTGCTTGGCGCGTCCAATCTGTTTGATGAATTCATCGACGAAGTTGGTCCGCCGAACGCCAACCGGCTCAGCGTTGGCCTTCAGTATCCCCGCCGCAGTGTAGCCAACTACGAGGGTGGATCCTGGTATCTGCGAGGCGAATGGCGCTTCTGAGGTGTGCGCCATAAGTTAGACCAAGAGCCCGCGCCATGCGGGCTCTTTTTTGTCAGGTCAGGGAGTCTACAAACCGGCGAAAAGCGGCGATACACCCGTGCATCTGCGGGTGGTGTTCGGCGCTCAGAAAGGTCTCCCGGAAACAACCGGTTTGATAAAGGCTTAGCAGCCTTTGGGCAGCCTGGTCGTCTTCCATGTCGAGAAAGCTAGACGCCAGCCGCAGCGACAAAACCTCTGGCGCGAGGCCAAAGTCGGCGCAGGGAAGCGTTGCCAGTTGATGCGCATCCAGCAGGTGATTAGCCAGCTCAACCGAAGTCGTCACGCCTCTGGCTGCCAGCGGCGCGCGCCAGTGGTCAAAGTTGACCGTCAGGTAAAACGCGCCCATAGGTTGGGTCGAGCGAACGCCAAGCGCCCTAAGCTGTTCGTAAAGGCAAACAGTGCGCCACTCGTGAATCTGAGCGCAGTCGGAAATATAGCTCTCAAGTTCCGGTGAATTGGCGTAGGCAGCGCAGGCGGCGTGTTGTACCGGGCTGGCAACGCAGGACCAGGTTTCGCTAGCGATCACGGTCATGGCCTCTAGACAGGAAACTGCGAAAGGCGTATCCGGCGCCAGCATCACTCCAAGTCGCCACCCGCCCAGGGACAAGTGTTTGGACAGACCGCCGAAAACAAAAGTGCCATCCGGGAAGTGTGCTGCCGGAGATACGTGTTCTTGGGCCCGCCCCGATAGACGAAAATAAATCTCGTCCGACGCTAGAATCAAGTTGTGGCGCCGCGCCAGCTCGGCGAGCCTCGCGACCGCTGCCTTTTCGAGCATACGACCGGTAGGATTTCCCGGGGAATTGACGATCAACAGCTTGGTTGGAGCCTGATCGGCCGCCAGCGCGGCATCCAGCGCCTCGAGATCAAGCGCGTAGTCGTCCTCCACCCGTCCAGCCACATAACGCACGGGGAGCCCAAGCAGCGCCGCCTGAGGGCCGTAGCTCACCCAGGAAGGTGCTGGCAGGTATAGCGGCGCTCCAAGGGTCATTTGCAGCGCGTAGAGCAGCAGCTTGCTCCCCGGCCCGATCATCACTTGCTCCGCCTTAAATGGAAGACCTAGATGCTGCTCGTAATAGTCCGCCACTGCCTCGCGCAGCGACAGAAGCCCTGCTCCCGGCAGGTAGCTTTTCTCTCTGGCCGCGTCTGCCAAAGCCTGTGCCAGCTGCGGATGAACTGGAAAACGAGACTCGCCAAAGCCCAGATGAAACACGCTTTCACCCCGAGCCCAGCGCGCCTTGACGGCCTCATTGATGGCGAGCGTTGCAGAGGGTTGGATATTGGCAACCCGGGGGTTAAGTGGTTTCATAGAACGCACGCGTAAAACTGAATGATGAACCGAAACCTACCAGAAGCGCAGACCGTTGTGGTGGGCGCAGGCATTGCGGGCCTGGCCTGCGCCTACGCTTTGTCGCGCCGATCAAAAGCTCCCGACAGCATCGTGCTGCTGGACTCAAGAGCCCCCATGAGTCTGACCAGCGCCCAGTCCGGGGAAAACTACCGGGACTGGTGGCCCCATCCGGTGATGGCGCAGTTTGCACGCCGGAGCGTCGAGCGGATGCGGGCGATCGCCGAAGAAAGTCCGCAGCCCATTCGGATGACCAAAAACGGCTACCTGCTCGCTACGCGGCATGACCCGGAAAGTCTCGCCGATGAATGGGTGAGCGGACTCGAGCAGCCCGGCGATTTGCGGTTCCATTCCCGTGCCAACACAGCCTACAGACGCGGCGGTTTCTCCGGCCTTGATGTGCTGTCAGGAGCGGCCCTGGACGCATTGGATCTCCGGCAGATTGATCCCACTATCCGATCCATTATTCATGTCCGGTGTGGCGGGCAGATCGACAGCCAGCAGCTCGGTCAGTACATGCTCGAGGCCTTTCGCGGGGCAGGAGGGACTCGAGTGAAGAACAAGGTCGAAGAGCTTACAGGTCCCTCGCCGTTTCGCTTGCGCCTCGCTGACGGCAAACAGATTAGATGTCAAACCCTAGTGCTGGCTCCCGGACCGTTCCTGAATCAATTGGTTGCGCAGCTGGAACCCCCGCTTCCTGTCAGCCACGTGCTGCAGCAGAAGCTGGCGTTTGCCGACGTGCACGGCGTAGTGCCAAGGGGCCAGCCGTTTTTGATCGACCTGGATCGCCAGATTCTCGGCTTTGACGCTGAGGAACAGGCGGCGTTGCGAGAAGATCCCGCCTTGGCCTGGCTTTGTGACGAGTTGCCAGGTGGCGTCCACTGCCGACCTGACGGATCGGGCAACTGGATCAAAATGGGCTGGGCCTACAACCAGACGCCTTCGGAGCCGATGGCGGCCCCCCCACTGGATGACCACTTTGCAGAAGTGGTGCTACGCGGTGCTTCGCGCCTGCAGCCTGGCCTCAAGGTTTACACAGAGCGACTACCCAGACAGACCAGCCATTACGGTGGCTATTACTCCATGACGACGGAAAATTGGCCGCTGATCGGGCCCCTAAAGACCGACGGCGCATTTGTCGTGGGCGCTTTGTCGGGTTTTGGCACGATGGCTGCCTGTGAAGCCGGAGCCCTGATCGCAGCTTGGATCCACGGAGACCCCCTGCCCCAGCACGCTGCGCCGCTGGCCCCATCACGGTACGGCAACCGCGACCTGATGGCGCAGATTCAGTCTGCGCCTCGCGGTATTTTATGACTCGACGGGCGGGTCCGCAGCGGCGACCAGCATAGGTGTTCTTGACGCTACGAGTAAAACCGGACGATCTGCTCCGCTGCGCGTAGGAATCGGACATCCCCACTTTCGGCAAATGCCAGCAGGATCCCCTCCACCACGTGTGAGACGTCGACGCCTTTTTCCTGGCCGAGAAACTGTTCGCCGCCCGGATAAACCCGCGTATTTCCCTCGGTGGCGATTTCGCCGGTGGGCAAGATCCGGGCGAGCTGCCACTGGGCAGCGCGGCGAAGCGCAGTTCGCAGCGACTCAAGTTCTGGATTTTGTAGCAGCAGCCGATACCCCACCGCCAGTGCCACCCCGTTGTAGCTTGAATCAAATCCGCCCGCTTCGACGAAGTATCCGTCGCAATGCTGCTGAGCGAGAGCAAGTGCTAAAAAACGCTCAGCGGTGGAATCCAGACCCGGGTCCGCGAGCACGCGGCCCGGCGAGATCATCGCCAGGGCGTCGATGAGCAGCCGGTTAGGCGCCAGCGCGTCGTAGGCGAGCAGCGTTTCCTCGTTGCGCACCAGGTAATCCGCGCCTGCGCGAAGCCGTCTCGAGATTTCAGCTGCAGCCGCCTCGTTGGGTGCCAGGCGTCCGGTCTCGCGTTGGTAGGCGCGAAGTCCGCTGGCGGCAGAAGCCAGGAAAAACGCGGTACCGCTGGCGAGATCACCCGCCCCTGGCTGCTGCCCCGATAACCGGGAGGGCACCTGCAACCGAAAGTCGCCACCCGGCTGCTGCTGGTTGAAGCTATACCGCAAGGCCTGAAAGAAAGCGTCTGCGTAGCGCTCCTGGCCTGTGTGGACCGCGTAGTCCATAAGGTGGTGCATGCGGTACTGGAACCGCACATGAAAGTAGCGGTCCCGGTTGCGTCCCAGCGCCCCGTCCGCCGCAGGCTGCTGTGCGTTTGCGAGGCGCTCCAGATAAGGAAGCGGCACCGGACCAACGAATCCTGCCCTGGTGCTGCTGAAGTCTGCGGCTGCACCCGCTGTCAGCAGCGTAACGAGGCAAGCAAAAAGGAGTCGAGTGTATCGAGGCATCGAGTGAGCAATAGAGCTAATGATAGCCGTATAACGAACACGGACGAAATGCCGTTGACATACCTTTCCCAATAAAGAAATTGGCAAAACCAGTCTGATTCAAACGCTACTGCCGAGAACTCAATATCGAACAATCAGCCTCCGACGTCGGTAAGCCTCCCCTCCGGACATCGGTACGCGTTTCCGACGAGTACGGCCGCGTGGGTGCCGCCAATGGAGTCTTCGCTGGTTTCACTGTAGTTCTCGCTCTCGATCACCACGTAGTTGGCGCCGAGTACGGCGGCCTGGTTTCGTAAATCATTACGCGCCCCTTCGATAAGTGCGCGGTCCGAAGTAAACACGGTGCTGACAAAATTACCCTGGTTTCCGATGACCTCGCCGGCAAATCGACACGCTGAGGATGCGGGTTGCCGGCTGACGACCACCTGACCCGCACCGGCATGGGTTCAATCGCTTAACAGCCGACAAACGCCAGCATTGCCGGCAATAGGAAGACTTTCTGCATGGTCTGAGAACTCCTCGATTAACGTCAATGGCGAAGCTAGAGCAGCGCCAACCAGCAAGCAATACCAGAATGAGACGTATCGTTTTTTGATACTATCGGGTATGCGTTTCGTATCCTGTCGAGGGAATCGCCGTGCAGGAAGTCCGACAACTTGTGGCAGGTCTCAAGCGAATCATGAAATCGCGAGGCATCACTTACGCCAGCCTCGCTGAGGCGCTCGGTATCAGCGAAGCCAGCGTCAAAAGGACGTTCTCGCAGCAGACTTTTACCTTGGAGCGGTTGGCCAAAATCTGCGAGGTCCTCGACCTTTCACTCTACGAGCTGACGCGAACGGCAAGACTGGCTGAAGATAGCCTGCCGGCCCAGCTAACAGACGAGCAAGAGTCGGCGCTCGCCGAGAATCCCCAGCTACTGTGCTACTTCTATCTGCTGCTCAATGGGTGGCGCCCAGCCCGCCTCAAGGGGCACTTCGGCGTGAGCACGCCCCGGCACACGAAACTTCTGCTGGAGTTGGGTCGTCTGGGTCTGATTCGGGTGTTGCAGGGTAATCAGGTTGTGCTGGTGACCAGTCGCAACATCGAGTGGCAACCCGGCGGGCCGGTACGCAGACTCTATGAATCGATTGTGTTGCGAGAGTTTCTCAATTTCCGATTCCAAGGCGCCAGCGACCGATATCGCTTTGCATCTGCGGAACTCAGCGGCGCATCAGCCCAGCTCCTGGCTCGGAAGGTCGATCGTCTGGTGCGCGAGTTCGACGAAATGGCGGAGCTGGACATGACCTTGCCTGCCGGCAAGAAGTCGGGTGTGGGGCTGCTGATTGCTCAGCGGCCCTGGGCGTTTTGGTCTATTCTGGCCGAGGTTGGCGCTGACTGGGACGACGGATAGTCAGCGTCCCATGTTCGCCGGTGGTCCGTCGTACTCGCAGTAGCTGTTCACGCTGTTCACGAAGCGTCCTTCGCCGTACCGACGTACCGCGCGATGCATCTGTCCCGCCAGTGCCTTGCAGGAGACGGGATTGGTTGACCAGCTGATTTTTTCGAGGACAGGCTGATCGCGGCATGCCTGTTCCATCAGCTGCTTGAACTCCCGATCACAGTCCTCTCGCTGGTGTCCGTAGGTGGCAGCACCGTGGCGATAACAATAATCGTGCTGCGTACAGGCCGGTTCGAACAGGTCTTTGGCCTCGTCCAGGCGCTCGGTAAGCAAATCGACGGCCACGGGAATTGAACATCCCAGGGGTTGGCCATTGCCGCAGGCTGGCGTCGGTTTCGTCCAGCCGCGTCGAGCGATGTTGGTGATCTCCGTCATGGCGATGTCACCCGCTTCCGTGGCTAGATGGGTTTTCTCAAGGCTTAAGACGCGGGTAGTGACCTCCGCACCATCTTTCTTCACGATTCGCACCCTGTCCCCGGGCGCAACCCCTGTGCGGATAAAGTTTTCGTAGGGCCGCACAGGCTGGTAAGGCGCACAGCCCCATAGGCAGAGGCAGCTCGTCAGCAGGAGCGCCGTTCGATTCGCCAGTGAATTCACGACGGGCGATGTTATCAGCGCCCTAACAGCTTCGGCTAGTCGGCATGTAAACGAAATGAGAGAGGAGGACGTCCAAACGCTATCACCCTCTTCCAAAGGCCCAAGCGATGCCGCACCTGCGCGCGAGATCAATCGCGCTCTTAACCATGATGGTTTTGGGGTTGACGACTTCGCCCATGACGAGCCGGGCGAACGAAAGAGTTCTTGCAACGTCCGCAACGGAATTGGCAAGGGATATCAAGGCTGGTCGTATCACCGCCGAAGCGGCTGTGCGTACCGCGCTCACCCGAATCGACCAGCTTGATCGCTCCGGGCCTCAGCTCCAAAGCATCATCACCACCAACGGTCAATCGATAGCCGTCGCCAGGGCGATCGACGAGGCGATACAGATGAATCGGGGACAAGGAGGCTTGCTCCAGGGTGTGCCGGTGCTTGTGAAAGACAATATCGAGACGCGAGAGATGCCAACCACCGCCGGTTCACTGGCGCTGATCGACAACAACACCGGCCGCGATGCGACGATCGTCGCTCGCCTGCGAAGTGCAGGAGCCGTGATACTGGGGAAGACCAACCTGTCCGAGTGGGCAAACTATCGCTCCCAAAATGGCGTAGCAGGGTGGAGTGGCGTTGGCGGTCTCACCCGTAATCCGTTTGACCTCAACCGGAGCGCCGGCGGCTCTTCATCGGGTTCTGCGGTGGCGGTGGCGGCAGGGTTTGCGCCGGTTGCATTGGGTACCGAAACCAGCGGTTCTATCGTCTCTCCCGCTGCCTCGATGGGCCTGGTCGGCTTCAAGCCGACGGTCGGGCTGGTCCCTCGCTCGCACATTGTGCCGCTGTCACCGCGGCAGGACGGACCGGGGGTGATCGCCCACACCGTTGAGGATGCCGCACTCCTTACAACCGTCATGGCAGGAACAGACGCCCAGGATCCGGCCACAGCCGAAGCTGACGCCCGGCGAGAGGATTATGTTGCCGCCACCAGGCAAGGTATCGCGTCAATGCGCATCGGCGTTTTCCGATGGGCAGAGGGAGACAACCCCGCGGTATCAGAGGCGTTCAACGCCGCCCTTGAGGTTCTAAAGAGCTTGGGTGTCGAGCTCGTCGAGATTCCGGAGTTCTCGCCTAAACCGGTGTTGTGGCAAAGCGGGGATCGTGTCCTCCAGGCGGAGTTTAAGGCCGGGTTGGAAGCCTACCTCGCCTCAGCCGCGCCCGCCGTACAAACGCGCACGCTTGCTGCGCTGATCAAGTTTAACGAGGAACACGCGGACCGAGAGCTAGCGCTGTTCGACCAAGGGATCCTCATCGAGGCTCAGCAAGCACCTGCAGTGGAAAGCGATGCGCACCAACAGGTGGTTGCCGAGCTGGTCTCGGCGGCACGCGAGCACGGTGTCGATATGCTCCTGAAGACCAATGATGTTCGACTGCTCGTCATGCCAACCGCCAAACCCGCGGCACCAGTCGATCTGGCGGGAGCTTCTCAGCCTTCCGGCGCTCCGCTGGGTGCTCCCTGGCTACCGGGTATGGCCGGGTATCCTTTACTCACAGTGCCAATGGGGGAGCATCTTGGTCTGCCGCTGGGCATCACGTTCGTAGGCACCGCCTGGGACGATGCCGCGGTGCTTCAGGCCGGTGCGGCGTATCAACGCGCAGCGCTCCATCGCTACAACCCCACGTTTACCGCTGGCGACTTTGAGCGCCTGGGGGAAGCCAAGCCTCTGCGGAGCTTCTCGACTCACTAGTATTGCCTGCGACCTGTGCAACGCGAAGCCAATACCTGCACCTGTCGCTGGCTTGGAGTTGCGGCCTGATGTAATCGACGGCAGCCAAGTTCTTCTAGCCGGTCGACGAGGACCCTATACTCCAGCTTGAGCCTCCTCCCGCAGGACTAGAACTCACCATGTGTCATTGGAAAATGCTGGCGTTTACGCTGTTCCTGGTCTTGCACGCTTTACAGCTCTGCGCTGAACCGTCAGACGCTCCGCTGGTGCTCAAAAGCGCGGTCCACTTCGAAGATTTCCAGAATCGCGAGCCGATGGTGCTCGAGCTCAGCAACGGGGATCTTCTGGTTTCCGGCTTTCCCCGTGCCCCACACGAGCCCGCGCGCCCACCCAGCCTCTGGCGCAGCAGCGACGGCGGCAATTCCTGGGCGCGGGTTAACGTCGGCACGCCGGCCGATGGCGCCGTTGGGAACTCGGACGTGGACCTGGCGCTTGGTCCAGACGGCACCATCTACTTCGTCACCATGGGATTCAACCGGACTACGAGTCGAGGCACCCACGTTGCTGTTGGCGTGAGCAATGACGACGGGGCGAGCTGGGCATGGACGCAGCTGACCGACCGTGAGCTAGCGGATAGGCCCTGGGTTGTGGTCTCGGGCGACGGCACGGCGCACGTCGTCTGGAATGACGGCGATGGCGTACATCACACGCTCAGTCGGGACGGCGGCAAGACCTGGCAGTCGCGGCCTCAAGTTCACTCATCTGGAGGGTCAAGCCACCTGGCAGTGGGGCCGCAGGGCGAACTCGCAGTGCGGCTAACGCCGCTGTATGCGTCGGGCAACCGCTTCGACGCCCAGGTCGACATGATCGCCGTGAGCACTGACGGTGGTGATACCTGGTCGAAACGTGCCCTGCCCGGTAGTCGCGTTTGGCTTCCAGGCGGCGTACCCCGGTGGGTTGAGCCGATAGCCTGGGATGGCGACGGCGCGCTGTACTACCTGTGGAGCGAAGGCCGAAGCATGCACCTGGGACGATCAACCGACCGCGGCGCCGCCTGGGAAAGCTGGCAGATCGCCACCGATTCTGACGTGATGTTTTATCCCTATTTGATTGCGACGGCCGACAGAGAACTGGCGGCAACCTGGTTTTCCGCAGCGGACGGTAGAGGGCTTCGAGTGGCCAAAGTATCCCTAAAGGAAGGTGAGCCACAAGTATCGTCTTCTGAGCTGTTGCGTTTTGAATCGTGGGCCGAAACGGAAGACGGCCGGCAACGCGACTCCAACGGTGAGTATGCCCCAATCGTCCGACTCGCTGACGGCGACCTTGCCGTGGTCACGCCGCTCCAGGACGCCCGCCTCGAACGTCTCGGATTTTCTTTTTGGCGCCTAGAGACTTCGCCCCGGTAGCATCCTAGTCCTGACGTTTCCAACAGATCCCACTGCCCCAGAGACTGCGTGCGCCCGCATTGCTTGGGGCTGAATCTCTCCACCGATAGGCATTTTTCCGTCCGTTGCTACACTAAAACGGATCTCTGAGGGAGCGACTGCATGCGATGGGCCTTTTTGCTGAGCGCGTTGATTGCGCTCGAGGCGGCTGCCGGTGGCAGCATCGCCTTTCGATTTGAACGGCTGCTGCCTGCACTCCAGCAACCCTGGTACTTTGCGCCTTTCGGTGACCTGGCGGTTGATTCAGACAACTTTGTCTACGTGGTCGAGCAGCAGAACAACCGGGTACGGAAGTTCACGCGCGCCGGCCAGCTCGTCACCACCTTTGGACAACCGACCAGCGGCGGCCTGCTGAACCCCCGCGACGTTGCCATCGACGAAGCGGGTTTTCTTTACGTTACCGACGGCTTCAATCATCGCGTGGTGGTCTACACAAAGAACGGCGAATTTCTAAGGGCCTTCGGGGAGTTTGGGTCGGGGCCGGGGCAATTCGACGTCCCCTTCGGAATCGCCTTTTTTGGCGAGCGCCTCTACGTGGCGGATTCGCTAAATCACCGGATACAGATTTTGGAAACTGATGGATCGGTCATGAATACGCTCGGCGGCTCAGGCCCCGGATCTGCCACCGGCCAGTTTGACTCTCCGGTGGACGTCAGTATTGCCCCCGATGGCCGCATCTACATTGCCGACACGAATAACAACCGCATCCAGTTTTTTGACCAGAGCGGCACGTTCCTGGGAGCGTTCGGCAGCACCGGTTCGGGGCCTGGACAGTTTGAGGAAATCCGCGGCGTGGAGGTTGACACGTTCGGCATCGTCTACGTCATCGACGCAGGCGGCCGTGTGCAGCGCTTCGACCCAACTGGCCTGTTTCTGGCCGAGATCACCATGCCCGCCGAGGAACTGCCGTTCAACCAGCCCCGGGGCATTGCCAAAGCCGGCAACGGACGCATTTACGTTCGTGACCTGTATCGTGTTTCTCAATTTGCGCCCAACGGCGATTTTGTGGACGGCTGGGCGAGCTCCGGCGATCAGCTTGGCCAGTTCAACTTTCCCCTGGGTATTGATGCCAATAGTGACGGCCAGTTGTTTGTGGCCGACCAGTTCAATCACCGTATTGTGCAGCTGGATGCAACCGGAAGCCCGGTGCAGGCGTTTGGCACTCGCGGCGCCGGGCCCTTGCAGTTCAACCGACCGATTGACATCACGTTGAACGGATTGAATCAGCTTGTGGTCTCCGATAGCGACAACCACCGGGTCCAAGTTATCGGAACAGACTTCGCGCCCGTTCGTGAGTTCGGCAGCTTCGGCACAGCTCCAGGACAGTTCAACTTCCCTTTCGGCGTGGCGGTCGACGACCAGAACAATATCTATGTTTCCGACACCTTCAATCATCGCATTCAACAGTTTCAGCCCGACGGCACCTTCATTCGTGAATGGGGGAGCGAAGGAAGTGCAGACGGCCAATTTCGCGAACCGGGTCCTCTGGCCATCGATGGCGAGGGGAACTTGTTTGTCGCGGACCGGTTGAACGACCGAATTCAAAAGTTCGAAGCCGATGGCACTCACCTCCTGAGCTTCGGGACCTTTGGCGAAGCCAACGGGCAGTTCGATATTCCCGAGGCGCTTGGCTTCGATAGCAACGGGTTTCTATTTGTGGCCGATACGGGCAATAACCGATATCAGGCGTTTACGATCACCGGCGAATATGTCGGAAAATTTGATCAGTCCGGTATCGAACCAGGTCAGATAACTCGTCCCGGCGGCATCTATTTTGACGACAACCAAAACGTATTTATGGTGGACGCTCGCAACAACCGGCTCCAGCGATTCAACCGCCTGGAGCAGCTGCCCGATACGAAAGTGGTGATAGTCGCCGGCGGAGGCCCCTACGCCGGCAACCCGCTTTGGGACGCAACGCAGGTCAACGCCAACTTTGCGTACCGGACGCTGGTCGTGAGAGGTTTCGGCAAGGACACCATTCAGTACCTCTCACCGGACGTCAATCTGGATATTGATCAGAACGGACTCGCTGACGATGTGGACGAGGCTCCGACCGCAGGCGCGCTTGAGCGTGCGATTGATGAGTTCGCCGATGATGCAGGCAATTTGCTGCTTTACCTGGTCGATCATGGCGGGGAGAACACGTTTCGTTTGACCGAATCCGAGGTGCTCGGTGCTACAACGCTGGCTCAGTGGATAGATGCCTGGCAGGCCGCTCGGCCCGGTTCCCGCGTCACGGTCATCTACGACGCCTGCCAGTCGGGCTCGTTTATGGACGAGCTGCGCAATCCCGCATTCGATCGGGTGCTGATCACATCATCGGATGCCGAGGAAAACGCTTATTTTGTTTCCCAGGGGGCGCTGTCGTTTTCCAATCGATTCTGGACGGGCATTTTCAACGGCGCGACCGTTGGCGAAGCGTTTGATGCATCTGCCACCGCCACCGGTGCCTCTTTTCCGCTGCAGACTCCCCTGCTGGATGCTAACGGCGATGGCGTGTTCAACAGCCCCCAAGACCGTACCGCGGTGATGTCAGCGCTGATCGGTACCGGTGGGTCCGATACATCGGATGCGCCATTGCTGGGTTCGGTTTCCCCGCCGCAGACGATTGCCTCCGGCACCGTCGCCACCGTCACGGCTGAAGGTGTGGTCGATGCCGACGGAATCGCACGTGTCTGGGGCGTGCTTCGTCCGCCTGGATTTGTCCCGGCATCGCCGGATAATCCGGTGCAGGACCTACCTACGATTGATCTCGTTAATCAAGCCGGCACGGATGACTATGCGCTGGAGTTCTCTGGCTTTACCGACGTCGGGACCTACCAGCTGGCCGTTCATGCCCAGGACAGGCTCGGGAACATTTCTGCGCCGGCGCTAACGACCGTGACCGTCGACAATCCGCTGCGACGTCGTGCGATCGTGGTTCATGGTGGTGATGAGTCGGACGAGGCATTTGCCGCCCGTCAGGGCAATGCGGCATTGGCCGTCGCGGCCCTATCCATCCAAGGCTACGGCGCCGACGGCGTGTCCTGTTCGGATGCAAGCTGCGATGACATTTTCTATCTCAGTAACGCCGCCGTCCCAGGCACCGACGGTACGTCTACACGATCCAACCTGGAGTTTGCACTGACCACCTGGGGCGTTGACGACGTCCAAGACCTGACGGTGTATTTCGTTGGGCCACGCTCCGGAAATGCGTTGGTGCTAAGCGACACAGACTCAGTCTCGTTGATCGACCTTGATAGCTTGCTTGATGTCGTCCAAACCACGGTCCCTGGCGTCCTGACCGTGGTGGTTGACGCTGACAGCAGCGAGGATATTGTGACGGCGCTGACGCCCGACACCTCTCAGACTCGTTACCTGATCTCGAGCACGGAAGATGGAGACGAAGCGATTAACCTGTCGGGAGGCGAGGTTTCTTTTTCTCAGTTCTTCTGGACGCAGGTCCTCAACGGGGCACGCTTGCGTGCGGCGTTTGTCCTGGCCCGCAACGCCGTTCTGTTCAACCAAAGCGCTCAGCTTGACAGCAACGGCAATGGCGTCAGCAACGATTTCACCGACGGCGTCGGGCCTCAGGACTATTTCATCGGTTCAGGGGTTGCGCTGGCGGGCGATGATCCGTTTGTCGGCGGGCTTGCGGTCAATAACGCGCTGACATCAGACTTTGAGACCGTCACGGTGTCGCAGGTCACCAGCACCGGCAAGGTGGATCGGGTTGTGCTGCTTGCTGCCACGCCGGATGGAAGTATCGTCAGCCAGCCCCTGCCGAAGAGCGGTGGCACGTTCGAGGACAGAAGTTATGGGCTGTGTGGGCCGGCTGGAGACTACACCGTAGCGGCTTTTGCCGTGGACATGGACGGCAACGTGTCGCTTCCCAATTCGACAGTCGTGAGTCGGGCTGCCGCCTGCGACGACTTTTTCTTCTTCGCTGGCTTCGAATAAACGACGCGGGGAGTTGTATCGGCGACGTTAGACACCACCTGTGAGCTAACGGTCTCGCAACACCGGACAGTCACCGGCAATTTCATGAGCACATCCTTCGAAACCCGACTGCAGACCATCATTGATGGCAAAACGAAGCCCGTTGGCTCGCTGGGCCGAATCGAAGCGCTGGCGATGCAGATCGCTAAGCTGCAGGAAAGTGATCAACCCGATACTTCGTCCTGCGGCCTGACGCTGTTCGCCGGCGATCACGGAATGGCGCTCGCGGGCGTTTCCGCGTATCCCCAGGCGGTGACCCGCCAGATGCTGCTGAACTTTCTCTCCGGCGGCGCTGCTGCCAATGTATTCGCCGACGTGCTGGGTGTATCGATGCAGGTCGTGGACGCGGGGGTTGCCGGTAATCCGGTAAGCCATCCGGAGCTGCTTTCCCGGCGGATAAGGGGCGGCACGACCAACGCCATCGAAGGCCCCGCCATGACGCCCGATGAATTTGATCGGGCGCTTGCGGCAGGACGATTGCTCGGGGAGCAGGCTGACCATCCGGTGGTCGCGTTTGGAGACATGGGCATCGGCAATACCGCAGCATCAAGCCTCTTGACGGCAAAACTCACCGGCGCCGACGTGGGTGATCTGACCGGCCGGGGCACCGGACTCGACGACGAGGGGCTTGAACGAAAACGCTCCCTGCTGCAGCGCGCTGCCGCTCGAACGGAAACACAGCTCACTGCGCAGGAAGCGCTCCAGGAGTACGCGGGCTTTGAGATGGTGATGATCGTGGGGGCGATGCTGGGGGCCGCTCGGGCGCGCCGCCTGGTGCTGGTTGACGGGTTCATCTGCTCAGCGGCGGCGTTGGCTGCACTGGGCATCGAACCCGGTATTAAAGACGCGCTGGTATTTGCCCATCGTTCGGCGGAGAGCGGCCATGCGCCCCTGCTTGCGGCCCTCGACGGCGATCCGCTGCTCGACCTGGGTCTGAGGCTGGGGGAAGGCACAGGAGCGCTGCTGGTCTGGCCGCTCGTCCGGGCCGCTGGAGCGTTCCTGAAGGATATGGCCAGCTTTGATTCAGCGGGGATTTCTGGTCCAGCGTGAACGCTCGTGTAGGCAATGAGCTGGCGATTTTTGCCCTGGCGGTGCAGTTCTTGACCCGAATTCCGGTGCCGGTTGGTAACGCCTATACCCCGGCGCGGCTTGCCGCCGCGCCTCGCTATTTCCCGCTGGTGGGTGCCATGGTCGGTGGACTTTGCGCGGCGGTTTTTCTGCTGGCTCAGCCGCTGCTCGGTTCCACCGTCAGCACGCTACTTGTGTTGGCCGCCGGCATGTTGCTGACCGGCGCGTTTCATGAAGACGGGCTGGCAGACACCTTCGATGGTCTTGGTGCAGTTTCGCGCGAGCAGATGCTGACCGTGATGCGCGATAGCCGGCTTGGGACGTTTGGGGCCGCCGCCTTGGGGCTTGTCATAGCACTCAAGGCCGGCGTTCTGATCGAACTCCCGTTAGGCACCGTGGCAACGGCGTTGGCGGTGGGACACGGTTTGTCTCGGCTGTCAGCCGTGCTGGTAATTGCCACCAGCCGCTATGTCCGCGACGAGGGCACCGGCAAACCCACAGCTGACGGCATCGACAGCGGGAGCCTGAGAGTGGCGTTGCTGACCGGCGTTGTCATGCTCGCATGGGTCGCGGCGACAATCGGCTTTTCGAATGCGCTGAGTGTCCTCGCGGGCCTGCTGTTGGGCCACGCGGGAATGCGAGCGCTGTTTGAGCGTCGGCTCGGTGGCTACACAGGCGATACGCTGGGCGCGGTGCAGCAAACCAGCGAGCTGGGCGTGTACCTCGGATTGCTCCTTTGGCTGTAATCCTGCTGCGCCATACGCGGCCGGTGCTCGGGTCAGAGTATTGCTACGGCAATCTGGATATCGATCTTGCCGATTCGTTTGAAGCTGACGCGGAACTGGCGATCGCCCAACTGCCGACGTTTTCGAGAGTAGTCTCCAGTCCGTTGAGCCGAGCTCGTCTGCTTGCCGAGCGTATCGCAGCCGGGTGCAGCCTCATCTTCTGCATTGACGAGCGGGTTCGGGAAATGGACTTTGCTGCTTGGGAGGGTCGCCGCTGGTCTGAAATACCGCGTGCCGAGCTCGATGCCTGGGCGACGGACTTTATGGACGAACGACCCCACGGCGGTGAAAGCGTAAGAGAGTTTAGTACTCGTTGCCGAGAAGCCGTCGCGGCCTATGAGCGCGAGGACGGTGACACGTTGGTCGTTTGCCACGCTGGGGTGATTCGTGCCGCGTTTGCCGGCGGCGATGGCGTCGATGATTTCAGCACCACGGTTGGCTATGGCGAATCACGCCGCTGGCTCAAGCCTGAGGTCCTACCGAGCTAGCAATGGCAAAATTTTTGGGGCGTCACGAGCCCTGGATCACCCTGACAGTCGTGAGGACGCTCGGGTTGTCGCGGATTTCCCTTAGGCAATTGATGCACAGGCAGTCGTCGTAGTGATAAGTGAGCTCCTCGGCGAGATCTTTTGACAACGTCACCTGAGAACATTGGCAGTGCACCGGATTGTTGGCTTTACACTCGAACGTGGCGCCGCATCTCGGGCATGCCACGACCTCATGTTTGCTGCGCAGCATGGTGGTCACGGCGACGCCTCCTCGAGCAGCTGATGGCTGCGGAGAACCCGGATAAGCTCTTCGTGAGGCAATCGAGGCACACGGTAGCGGTCAGCGCCTACCATGGTTTCGGCCGCCACCATCGCGTTGACTACCGCCTCCTCGGTGGCTTCTACGGTTGCGACAAACGCTGGGGTCAAACCTGGATTGGCGAGGGTCCGCACCAGCGACGGCTTTTCATCAAAGGACACTTTGTTGGCAGTGGAGAACGCGATAAAGATGTCGCCCGAGGAATCGCTGGCGCTGCTCCCCAGTCGACCCAGTCCCAGCGTGACCCGGTGGGCAACTCTTTTCAGCTGGTGCGGAAGGAGCGGCGCATCGGTTGCCACCACAACGATGATGGACCCAAGTTCGGGTCGGCTGGATCCTTCTCCATCAGCACCGCAGAGTGATTCGGTCCGGCCTTCCGGTACCGCCGTTTCATAGCAGATCTCTGCGCCACTGATCTTGCGACCCACGGGCACCCCCGCGATTCGTAGCCAGTCTCGTCGGCCGTAGTTGCACTGCACAAGCACCCCAAGCGTGTAGCGTTCTGCGCCGACGGTGAACTGACGAGAGGAAGTACCGATTCCCCCTTTGAACTCATTGCAGATCATGCCGGTGCCGCCACCGACGTTGCCTTCAGCAACAGCCCCACCTTTGGCGCCGTCGAGAGCCGCGAAGGCGTGCGCCTTTTTCACGTGAAAGCCGTTGATGTCGTTTAAACCGCCGTAGGGAGGCCAGGGGCCGTCCCAGGTTTCCGCAACCACCGGCAGTGACCAGGCCAGCAGTCCGCCAGTCTTTTGGAGCGACCACTCGGTCACCGCGTCTCTGACCACGCCGACGCTGTGGGTATTGGTGATCATGATCGGCCCAGCAAGCGTTCCGCTTTCCTCGATCCAGATCGTACCGGTCATCTCGCCGTTGCCGTTGAGCGCGTGATAGGCCGCGTAGGCAACGGCCGCGGGATCGTCTCCAAACGGCAAAATTGCTGTCACCCCGGTTCGAACTGGTCCCTCGCCGGCTATCCACGCTCCCTCGCCCCGCATGATCGTCTCATGCCCTACACTGACGCCCGCAACGTCGGTGATCGCATTCAATGGCCCAGGCTGGCCGTCAAAGGGAATGCCCAGATCTCGAGCTCTGGGTGGGCTGTCCGCGCCTTGGGTGAAGCTGAGACCGCTTGCGGTAAGGAGGCCGATTCCAATCGTCAGCAGCACGATGGCACGTTTCATAGAGAAGCTTTTGGTCACCGGCAAGGAGATCCATGACCGTACCACCAACCTTCTACCCCCTCAATGCGTCGGCGGTTTTGTGCCCCAAACTCGGAGGGCAGGTCCCTTCGCTGGTTTGGCGGGCAGTTATCGCTGCTCAAGCCTGCCATGACAGTTTTCCGAAATACTCGATTAGAATTCCGTCATCTGTCGCATTTGGCCATGAATTGCGTAAGTAGGAAGCAAGAATGTTTTGCATGCGGGAAAACTTTATGAAACGAACCTTCGCTTACCAGCGGGCCTGCCACCGCGGTGTTGGGATTTTGCTGGGCCTCTCCTGCGTCCTTGCCGCATATGCCGCGCCAGGGCAGTTGGTGATTCAGGCGGACGCCGTGCTCGAAGAGACCGCTTTTCTCGAAATTGAAATCGCCGGTGAGACCGCGGGGACTCAGTTTGATCAGCTCGACGTCGCGGGCGACCTTTCTCTCGACGGTGAGCTTCGGATCGTGCTCTCCAACAACTACTTTCCCGACCCCCAAGACACGTTTGTTGTGGTTTCGGCCCAAACGCTCTCAGGAACGTTCACCAACGAGCAGGCCGGCCGCGTGGAGCTGGCGGACGGAAGCGGAAGCATGATGATTACCTACGGTGCGACGACCGTCACGCTCAGTGATTTTGTCAGCCTGACGCTGCTGTTCCGAAATGGCTTTGAAAATGAATAAGCCGCTGCTTTTTTCGCTGGTGCTTTGGCATGGCTTCGCCAGTTTTGAATTGGCGTTTGCCGCCCCCGCGGCGGTCGAAATTGTCCGCAGCGGCGAGATGCCCCCCGGCGGAAACGGGCGCTACGAGAATTTCTCCAGCCCGACCATTAATCTCGGGGGCACGCTGATTTTCAGCGCCCGCTTATTTGAGACCGAGAACGATAACCTGGACGACAGCGGCATCTATCGAACCTTTCGACCGCAGACGTTGGGGCCACTCATCACAACGCTGCAGGAGGTGTTTCGTGAAGGTGAGAGCTACTTCATCGGCGATACGCAATATTCGCTAGGCGATAACTATCTGACCAATTTTCTTCTGCAGGACACGCCCATTTCGTCTTTTGTTGTGCCCGCAGTCGGACAGTTCAACGCCATGACGATTCGTCTGAACGTGACCGACGGCAACCCCAACGGCAACTCGCTTTTGGCGGTGGAGGACGACCAGGGCACATGGCAGCTGGTGGCGGCGGCCGGTGACGACGTGCCTGCCGGAAACGGAACCTTTCGGGAAATCAGCAACTTTGCCCCGGAAGGCATCTCCCAGAACCTCGGCGTCAGCTTCGGGGCGAGTTTGGACGGTACACCGAATGGCAGTGACGACAACGTGGCGCTGTTTCGTTACTTTGCTGACGGATCATTGCAGGAAGTGGTGCGCAAAGGGACGCCGTCCAATGCCGGCATCCTCTCACTGGTCGGGAGCATCAGGCCAAATTCGTTCGGTGGTTTTGCGTTGATTGGTGTGGACGACTCTGGCGATGCCGCTAACGACACCGCCATCTTTCGCGTCAGTCCGTTCTCGCCTGCCCTTATCCGGGTTGTCGGTGAAGGCGATAGCGCGCCGACCGATGACCCCGACGCCCGGGTCTTCTCCGCGGTCACGGAACACCGTCTTAACAACAACGACAGCGTCGGGTTTGCCGGCAGACTTCGGGATCCTGCAACCGGATTCTCTATCCAGAACGGCAGCGGCCTTTACCGCGCAAACAGCGGTGGAGTCGTGACCGAAGTCGTTCGAGAGGGGCAGCTGATTCCGGACGGCAGCGCTCGCTATCAGCGGTTTGCCAGCAGCTCCAGTGGCGATGTTCCCCGCTCGCCGTTTAACGATCTTGAACAGTTTGCTTTTGTCGTCCGCACCAACGTCGAGGGCGGCGGCGGGCAGTCTAGCGGCCTTTTTCGGGCGTCTGATAGCGAGGTTGTGCAGATTGCCCTGGAGGGAGATCCCTATGAAGGCGGAACATTTCTAGGATTTCGATGCGATCCAGCCCTAAACAACCAGGGGCTGGTTGTCTTTGACGTTGAGCTGAACATCGGTACGGAAATGGGCGACGAAGGCGAGTTTATTGTTACCAACCAGCTTCTGGTGCTGACCAACGGGGAGGACTTCGCCACGATTGCTCGTGAGGGAGAGCAGATCGGGTCCAGTACGGTCAGGGAGATCTTTTTCAACAACAACCCGCGCGGCCCGGCAAACGGGCTCAACGATCACGGAGCCGTGAGCTTTGAGGTTCAGTATGAGGACGGATCGCGAGGAATTGTCCTGTGGCGTCCTGAACTCGGCTGGCAGTCGGCGTCAGAAGACGGCCAGTGGGATGATCCGGCCAACTGGTTTTTCAACATCCCGCCGAATCTAAATGCCAACGTGTCCATCGATACGGACACCAACAGCAACGTGGCGGGGCCAGCCGTGGATACCACGGTGAACGCCCTCTCGCTGGGGAACGGGTCGGGTCAGGTCGCGCTAAATTTGAGCGCTGGCAGCGTCGGGACGAGCGAGGGGACCGCGATTGGCGCCAACGGCACAGTGACGGTGTCAGGCAATATGACCCTCACCGTTGCCGGGCCCGTTGAGAACCAGGGTGTCATCGAGCTGGGTGTAAATAGCGGCCTGACCCTTGAGGGTCCCTATTCCGGGTCCGGATCGATCATCGGCGCTGACGGTGTGGTGGTGTTTCAGGCAGGGGTTTCTCCCGGTTCTGACTAAAAAGCGTTTCGCTTCGCTGCCCTCACAATTTTTTGGTCGACTGACGACCCAGGCCCGCCGCTTCGGAGGCTAACCTGCGGCGCAGGTTAGCTACTGTCAGATAAAGTCCAAAAAGTATCTCAACCAGCGCCACGGACCAGATCAGGCCCACAAACAGTTTGCCTGGGGCGATCGCGTCCAGGACACCCATGGCGGTGATGACCGCGCCGAGCACCCAGAAATCCTTTTTTCCGTACACCGAGCTAAAGGCAAAGTAGTGAGTGCCGACGGCGATGGCGGCGACGGGAAACGCCAGCGTGGGTTCCAGCCTGAGCAGCAGGAACGCCGGAAAGAACCCGCCGATCATGGCGATGGTGCTTTCCAACGCTATCGTCCCGAGGCGATTGTCCGGCGAAGGCCCAGGCCGACGCATCAGCCCTCGTACGATGATCGCGCCGATCGGAAAGATGAACATGCCGCCGAAAAAGAGCACAACAAACGCTTTTTCAATCGTGGCCGACTGCAACGTGAGCGCAGCAGCGGCCCATACAAAACCGGATACAACAGCCCCAGGGCCGCCGTTAACAAAAGACTGCCGCATTTCGGCCTGGGCGACTGCAAGTTCCATAACCTTTCCCTCGAGTTTCGACGGAAATATGTTGCTTGCAGGGTGCTAATGGCGCCATTGACAGATGTCACCAGGAGAGTATGAAACTCGCATACCCCGAGGCAGCCGGATCGGCTCATCTCCTTGAGCGACCCATTGGCGAATCGTTTAGCGCTCGTCGATGACCCGCTGCGCTTTGCCCTCCGAACGAGGTACCGAACCAGGCTCGCCAACGACAATTTTGGCCGTGATGCCGATGTAGTCTTTGATGGCTTGACCTAGATGAACGGTGATCTCTTCCGGGTTTCGGGCGCGGCCTGAAGCGGAACGTTCGACGTGAATGGCAATGCTGTCCATGCGGCCGTCGCGGGTAAGATGGATCTGATAGTGCGGAGCCAGATCCCGGACCCTCAGGACCTGCTCTTCAATCTGCGAGGGAAAGACGTTCACGCCACGGATGATCATCAGGTCGTCGCTGCGACCGGTGATCCTTTCCATCCGGCGCATCGTGCGCGCGGTGCCCGGCAGCAGCCGGCTCAGGTCGCGTGTCCGATAGCGAATGATCGGCAACGCCTGTTTGGTGAGCGAGGTGAACACCAGCTCGCCGAGCTCGCCGTCCGGCAGAACCTCACCGGTTTCTGGATGAATGATCTCGGGATAAAAGTGATCTTCCCAGATCACGGCGCCATCTTTGGTTTCGATGCACTCGCTGGCGACGCCAGGCCCCATCACCTCCGACAGCCCGTAGATGTCCACCGCGTCCAGGCCGCACCGTTTTTCGATGTCCTGACGCATCGATTCACCCCACGGCTCCGCGCCGAAGATGCCCACCTTGAGTGACGAGCCGGCTGGATTCATGCCCTGGCGCTCAAACTCGTCCGCGATGTTCAGCATGTAGGAAGGTGTGCACATGATGACGTCGGGCTGAAAGTCTTCGATCAGCTGAACCTGCTTCGGCGTCTGCCCGCCGGACATCGGGATGACCGTCCCGCCCAGGCGCTCCGCGCCGTAGTGTGCGCCCAGTCCGCCGGTAAATAGGCCGTAGCCATAGGCCACGTGGATCATGTCACCCGGCTGTCCGCCGGCGGCCCGGATCGAGCGAGCACCCAGATCAGCCCAGTTGCTGATGTCGTCCTTCGTATAGCCGACAACCGTCGGCTTGCCCGTTGTGCCGCTGGAAGCGTGGATACGAACCACCTCGCTGCGGGGCACGGCAAACAGGCCAAAGGGATAAGCCTGACGCAGATCGTCTTTAACGGTGAAGGGAAACCGCGCCAGATCTTCCAGCTGATTGAGGTCGCTTGGCGAGACGCCGGCCGCCTCACACTTGGCGCGAAACGGCGCTACGTTGTCCCAGGTGTGCTGGATCGTGGTCTTCAGTCGCTCAAGCTGCAGCGCGCGAAGCTCGTCGACGCTCGCGGTTTCGATCGGGTCAAGAGATGCCGGGTCGGCTGCTTTGCGCACCATGGATTTTTCTCGTTGTTGGTCCAGCGCACTGGAATACCACAACCATTCGGGCTTTTCACGTTCAGCAGTGCAAAAGACAGGCGCCCTGCCCTCGAGCGCTCGTTTCGAGCGCTAGTCGCTGACCGCGGTACCGCCGTTACGCCTAACGTCGGCAGCCAGCTCGAAGCGGTCCGGGCTCGCAAAAGTGACTGCCCCCGCACCGCCAAAAAACATATCCAGGTGATCGAAGGTGCGCTGCGGCCCGTCCCAGTCCCTCAGCGGCAAACCCGGCTCCCAGGCGACCTGTGGCGTCTGATCGTCAGGCCATTCCACATGAAGCCTCGGGTGATTGATGGCGTCCTGGATTGGCATTCCCAGGTGCACGTGGTTGATCAGCGTTTGAAAAATGGCCGTTGTGATGCGGTCGGCGCCCGGCGACCCAATCGCAAGGACCTTGTCGGGCCCCATCCCGACTGTCGGGGCCATGTTGGACGGAAGCCGGGCGCCTGGACGCAGCGCGTGAAAGCCGTGCCGGGTCAGCTCGGCTTCACCCAGCGAGTTGTTCATCCAGATGCCAGTGCCCGGCGGCATGACGCCCGACCCGTAGCCTGCCGAGGCGGTGATGGCGCAGGTCAGCCGTTCGCTGTCAGCGCTGGACACGTGAACGGTCGAGGGTGAGGCCAGCGCTCCCGGATTGCCTTTGGCGGTCTCCAGCAGCGTCTCAATATCTCGACCTAGCTCCATCGAACGATCCAGGTTTTGCTGGCGGTACCGCATCACCGCGCTTTGCACCCGAACGATCTCGGAGGCCAGGTCCCGGGTCCAGGTGTTGTGCGCAGCGCCGTTTGTCATCATGAGCATGGCCGCGAGCGCAGCGCCGCCAAGGCTGGGGGCCGCTGCCGTCGCCAGGTGCCAGTCATCAAGCTGCACCGTCAGCGCAGGAACACAGGTTGCCTCATAGGCAGCCAGGTCTGCTGCGCCGAGCAGGCCACCATGGGCCGCCATGTCCGAGGCGATTTTCTCGGCGATTTCGCCCTCGTAAAAGTCTCGTGCCCCGTTTTGGGCAAGTACCGACAGGCTCTCGGCCAACGCCGGTAGCGTCACCGTCTCACCCGCCTGCAGAAGCTGGCCCTCGGCGTTGCTGAGGGGCTCGAATGCGGGTGGGTTCCAGCCGAAAAGCGCCTCGTGCGTGGTCGAAAGGTACTGAACCGATGCGCGCGGCATCGGAAAGCCCTCCCGAGCCGCCCGGATCGCCGGCTGCACCAGAACGCGCCAAGGCAAGCGGCCGTAGCGTGCCGCCGCAAGCTCGTAAGCCGCGATGGCCCCAGGGGTAGCAACCGAACCATAGCCGAGTTTGGTCGGGGTGCCGCCGCCGTAGGGCAATACTCGATCGATGCCGCCGCTGCCAAATTGTGCGGGTTCAGCCTCCCGGCCGGGCATCTCGGCCGCCCCATCGATCATGATCGGCTCGCCCCCTGGTGGCCAGATCACGATGTAGGCTGCCGCCCCGAGCGAGACAACGCCAGGCTCAGTGACCACCTGCACGAGACTCGACGCAACGGCCGCATCGACCGCGTTGCCGCCGGCCGTCGCCATCTCAACCCCGGCGTCAGCGGCCAGCTGAGAGCTTGCGGCAACGCCAACGCGCGTCACGCGCCACCCCAATCAAGATGGCATGCCAGCGGAGATTCAGGCTTCGCGAAGTTGGAAAAAGGCGTCATTTGGCGTGCCTTTGGAGCAGGGATTCTCAATTGTTGCTGAGTCTTGACGAAGACGGCTGGCCGATCAATCGGCAAGGAGTGGGCTGATATCACGATCCCCGGCAAGTTCCGGCCATGTCGCGGCGGCCTGTTTGGCTGCCGTGCTGGCCTCTACGTTGCGACCGTTTGCGGTTAGTTGCTGGATGAGCTGCAACACGTCGTCACGGCTGCTTGGATCGAGCTTGTCGGTGCTGTTCCTTCCGGAGTGAGTCGTTAACTCGGCGGACACGATATGGCGGTCAACACCACCCAGGCTGTACTTGTAGGGCTCATTGCCGACGGTGAAATCGTAGCGCTTCAGCCCATGGGCAATGGACCAGCGAATACAGTGCGCCTGAAGCATGAGGCCAGCGGACAGGTCGCGAACGGAGTCATCGCGGCCCGCGACGTGGAACAGTGCCTCGCGCTTCACCCAGTCGATGTAGTTGGCCTGCGCTGCGATCGGCTTGCCGTCGCGCCAGAGAATAGCCAGGTAGACCATCCCATTTGCGAGGCCAAGCATGGCAACATCTTTGAACAGCTCGGCGAGGCGCCTGGCGCGCTTCTGTCCTTTCTGCTCAGCGTGCTTGAGGTACCAGAGCTTGGACAGGATCGTGACATCCTGCGTGAAGGTCTCGGGCCGAGACTTCTTTACCTTCAGGCTTGGGTCGCTGTCGAGCGTTCGAAGCAGGCGCCGCAGCTTTTGTCTTGAGTTGGCGCTTAGGGCCGCGAGGTAATCTGAAAACTGGTCTGGAAGCTCGACATACGGGCAGATCAGGTTGTTGGTCTGACCATCGTTGATCAGGTGCGTGTTGGCCTTTCGGTCGAAGTTCTGCGAGTCAAAGGCCTCAGCAAAGGCATCCAGCCGACTGGCCGGCCCACTGAAATAATTGAGGAGAATCCGCGAAAGAGGCATCCCTGAGACCTCGTCGGCCAACGCGCGACATACCTCGGCCTCACACTTCGGATCGCACAAGATACCGGTGTAATCGGCGTCAAAGACGTGTCCCAGCATATCGAACACGTTGACCAGACAGCCGTTTGGCTTGCTCCAGCGGGTTGTCACAATCAGCGGCAGCAGTCCGACGAGGCGCTGGTCGTCCGACCAGGCCGCCAGGATGCGAAATTTACCGGCGACTCGTATGGCGACGGAGCAGAGAAAATCGGAAGAAAGATAAACGTGAGCGTGAGGATCGGCTTCGTAGAGTTCGTCCCAGACCAGTTCTAGCTCGAACAACCGCTCGATCGTTTCGATACTCTCAATGCGCATGTTGTCGTCCTGAAAGCGAGCCGTCTGTTGCGATCAGACGGTCTTGCGTGCGGTTCTTCGGGCATTTTCAGCTTGAGTAAGTGTCCGAAACGCCACAATGGCTAAGCGATCCAACTTGGTGCTAAGCAGTTTACCCGAGCCTCGCGCTGACGCTCCAGGCAGGGCTGAGCCCTCAATCGACGACGAATGTCACCGGTCATCAGTCTGGTTAACAACGGGATTGTTATAGTGTAACATTCCGGCTCTTTTATTCGGCGGCCAGCTAGCTTCAGGCCGTCTGACCAATCCAAACCTGTAGGGAATAAAGATCATGGGCACGATTCGTAGTCTGTCGTCTTCCGGTTTGTTGTTGCTGGGCACCTCGATCGCGGCAGCACAAACCAACGATTCTGAAAACACCGAGCAACTCGAAGAAATTGTCGTCCGCTCCTCACCGCTGCGGACCGCGATCTCCGAGGCTGTGCTGGGCACGACTGTCGTCGAACGCCAAGAGCTGCTGCGCGACATGAACAGCACCATCGGCGAGACGCTGGCAACTCGGCCCGGCGTGAGCTCCACCTTTTTTGGACCCGGCGCCTCTCGCCCGATCATTCGCGGCTTGGGTGGCGATCGTATTCGAATCCTGACCAACGACATCTCTTCGTTCGACGTTTCGACCGCCAGTAATGACCACCTGGTTGCCACCGAAATGGCCAATGCGGAGCGAGTCGAGATCCTTCGAGGCGCCTCAACACTGCGTTACGGACAGAATGCGATCGGCGGCGTCGTAAACGTCTTTGACCGGCGTATTCCGCGCAGTCTCGCATCGGATGAATACAACCTGGAAATCAACGCCGGCTATTCCAGCGTCGACGATGGTTATACGGTTGGTGGCGCGGCCGACGTCAACCTCAGCGACAACTGGGTACTGCACGTCGACGTCAACGACCGGGACGCGGAAGAGTACGAAATTCCGGGCTTTGCCAATGAAGAGGCCGAGGAAGAAGGCGTCAAGGGCATTGTAGAAAACAGCCAATCAGAAGCGACCTCTGGAACCGCCGGCCTCTCCTGGATCGGCGACAAGGGGTACATCGGATTCGCCTTTGGCGTTCAGGAAGGTCGTTACGGTCTGCCTGGCGGCAAGAAGGAGGAAGAAGAGGAAGAGGACGAGGGCTTGGGCATATTAGTCAAGACCGGCGACGACGAAGAAGAAGGCCCGATCAGCATCGATTTCGAGCAGGTTCGCTTCGACCTCGACAGTGAATACAACTTCGACAGTGGCCTCGTCCGGCTCGCGAAGTTTCGCTTCGGCCTGTCTGACTACGAGCACACCGAGTTCGCAGGCGACGAGCCCGAGACGCTTTTCACCAATGACGAGTGGGAGCTTCGCGCTGAGAGCTTCTTCAACGAGTACGCCATGGGAAATGGCACGGTCACCGGCACGGTGGGCTTGAACATCGCAGATCGCGAATTCGAAGCAGCAGGGGACGAGGCATTCGTGCCGCTCAATGAGCAGTTCCGCTGGGGTATCTTCGGTCTTGGACGCTATACCCAAAACGCCTTCATCGGCGAGGCGAGCCTCCGAGTCGACAGCCAGAAGAACGAAACGAGCAACCTCAGCTTTGCTGGCGGTCGCTTCAGTGACACCCGCACCACGTTCTCGGCCGCGTTCACCGGTATCTATGAGCTCTCCGAGACGACCAATATTGGCGTTAACCTCGCTCGGTCCGAGCGGGCGCCTACCGCTGAAGAATTGTTCTCAAACGGTTTCCACCCCGCGACGAATACGGTCGAAATCGGCGACGTGAATCTAGATGACGAAGTGGCTTACTCGCTGGAGTTTTCGTTTAAGCGGAACCTTGGCGACCTGAGCTTCGGCGCAAACGTCTATTTCACTGACTACAGCGATTTCATCTTCCTCAATGCCACGGGTGACTTCTTCGAAGAAGGCGACCCCTTCCCCGCTGACGAAGGCTTTCCGGTTTTTGCTTACCAGCAGGCGGATGCAGAGCTTTACGGTTTCGAGGTTGAGGCGGACTATCTGGCGATGGATACCGACACCGTTGCGCTTTCCTTCGATGGCCAGATCGACCTCGCCCGCGGCGAAACAACCCAGGACACGGCCTTTGGCGGAATCGACAACGTGCGCGACGAGTTCACGCCGCTGGGTAGCGCTGCCGGTACCGTTCCGGCTGGCGACCTGCCGTTTTTCCCGCCGGTCCGACTTCTGGCCGGCATGAATCTTGACTACCGTCCGCTCAACTCGCGGCTCCGCCTTGAGGTGCAGCACGTTGATGACCAGGACCGCGTAGGCCAGGTGCCGGACGGCAGCGAAGTGGATATCGCGGGAACCATTCCCACGGATAGCTACACGTTCCTGAACGCCTATCTGAGCGTACAGGTTTCGCCCAATATCTCGCTGTCTCTGCGAGCGCGAAACTTGACCGACGAATTTGCTCGTTCAGCGACGTCCTTCTTGGCCCAGTCAGCGCCGCTGCCGGGTCGGGATATTCGCTTTGGCATCAACTGGCGCTTCTAACGATGCGCCAGGCACCAACGCCTCGTTGGTGCGGCTTAGCTAGACAGAGCCGGGTAAGTTTCGACTTACCCGGTTTTTTTTGACCTCACAGTTCTGCGTCCCACTAGCGAGTCCGGTACCCGAAATGTCGGCAATACGGGGTCCGGTAGAGCGCCGCCCTTCCCTTCTCGTCGGGCTCAAATTCTTGGGCGAAGCCCGTAAGATCAAACGGCAGTTCTTTCGCCGCCGTCTGGTTGGTGACGGGCAACGTGAGCTCGTCCAGTTGTAAGAATTCCCTCACGGTGCCCAAGGCATTCTCGAGATCTTCGTAGCGGATCAGCAGCACCTCCGCGTAATCATTTTTGTAGCGCGCGACCCCGTCGCGGATCGGGCGCTGAAAAATATCGATGCCGAGCACGGGCTTAAAGAACAGGTCGAACCACACGGTCGGCAGGCGAACCTTCATCATCTGCTCAGCAAGAAAGCGAACCGAGACACCATTGACCCGCTGCTGTACCGCTCCGTCGGGAAACGCGGGGTCGATAACGTCGACGTCGATCCGCCCAAAACACTCGAACATCGCCTGATGAAAGGCTTGATTAGCCCCGCCCATATCCTGGGGCGCCTGCTGAAACGTCTGTTGATACCACTGCTGAATACAAGGCCCGTATAGGTCAAAGTTCTCAGCCAGATGTCCCCAATACCAGCTGAGCGGGTCTCGTCCTAGCGTGATGATTTTGAGCCGCTGCCCATGGCGCTGGCGGTGTTTCTGATACCAAAGCAGCGTGCGGGTGTTCCGGAGGTTCTGCAGCCACTCCTGCTCGCCGCGGAAGGCAATCTCGTCTTCCAGTTCGACGTTCAGGAGCGAGTGCTCCAGCGACTCATACAGGGTTTCCTTACCGAGCCAGTGGGTTTGAACGGCGTTCAGGCCGCGCTCGCGTAGCGCCACCGTCATCGCTGAAGACCCCACCTTCCCCATCTGAAAAACGAATACGTCCATGGATCCACAATCGCTTGGTCGAGGGGCTTACGCGCTCTCGCTCACACCGCTCACTTCAAAGCCCAGCATCATAACGTGAGCTGGGCTAAGCAGATGCTGCGGGCAAAGCCCCAAAACGACAAAGCCCCGCGAGGACGCAGGGCTTCGAAGGTGTTTGGAGGCTGGGGTCGGAATCGAACCGGCGTCCACGGCTTTGCAGGCCGCTGCATAACCACTCTGCCACCCAGCCAGAGGATCCGCTATTGTACGGATTTTGGGCGCCAGCGATAGCCCACTAGATTGATAGAAACAGCCCCGCGAGCGATGCACTCATCAGGTTGGACAACGTGCCGGCCAGCACCGCCTTTAGACCTAAGCGAGCGACCTCGGACTTGCGCTGCGGCAGCAGCGTTGCCATGCCGCCCATCAAAATAGCCAGCGCGCTCAGGTTGGCAAAGCCGCACAGCGCAAAGGTCACGATGGCCTGAGCGTGAGCGGACAGATTCTCCTTCTCGCCGACAAAACTCACGTACGCCACAAACTCGTTCAGGATGGTCTTTTGGCCAATCAGGTTCCCAGCGATCACCGACTCCGACCAGGGAACACCCATCAGAAACGCGACGGGTGCAAACAGCCACCCAAGGATCCGATCAAAGCTGAGCTCCGGTTGACCCATCCAGCCGCCCACGGCGCCGATGAGGCCGTTGGCAAGCGCCAGCAGCGCAATAAACGCCACCAGCATGGCCCCAACGCTAAGGGCAATCTTGAGGCCCGCAGCAGCGCCGTCAGCCGCCGCTTCGACCACGTTGGCGGGTTTTCCCAGCACCTCAGCGACCGGCTCGTCGGCGCCGCCTCTGTGAGCGTCAGCCACGCCTGTTTGGCCGTTTGCATCCGTCGGTACGTCTGGCACCAACAGTTTGGCCATCAGGATTCCCCCTGGCGCTGCCATGAAGGCGGCGGCGACCAGGTACTGGATGTCCACGCCCAACCCGGCGTAGGCGAGCAGCATTGCGCCGGTGACCGACGACAACCCGCCGGCCAGCACGCAGAAGAACTGTGGCCGCGTCAGCGACGCCAGATACGGTCGAACCGCCAGCGGCGCTTCCACCATCCCGATAAACACGTTCGCAGCGGCAGCCAACCCCTCGACCCGGGTGACGCCGAGCAGGGCCCGCAGCGCGCCACCCAGCAGCGTCACCAGCAGCGGCATCAGCCGAAGGTAGTAGAGCATTGAGACCAGCGAGGAGACAAAAATGATGACCGGCAGGACCCGCAGCGCGACCACAAACCCCATGTCGTCGCCGGCTAGGGCGCCGAACATAAAGCGGGTGCCTTCGTCAGCGTAGCCGACAAGCTGATTGACGCCTGCGGCCAGCGTCGCCAGCAGCGTTTGACCGGCGGGGACAAAGAGGACAAAGCCGCCCACGGCAGCCTGCAGGGCAAAGGCGCTGCCCACGATCCGCCAGTTAATGTGCCGACGCGACTCCGACAAGGCGATTGCCAGCATCACCAAAAACGCGACACCGAGGAGGGACTGCACGGCGCTAGCGGGCTCTCACCACGGGCGCTGAAACGACTTCAGTCGTCACCCGCCGAGCAGCTCTGCATGATGCGCCAGATGGTCGTTGATGAAGGTCGCGATGAAGTAATAGGAATGATCGTAGCCTGGCTGGAGCCGAAGCTTGAGGCTCTGGCCTGATGCGCTGCAGGCACGTTCGAAAAGCTCTGGCTTGAGCTGATCGGTGAGAAACGCATCGTTGGCGCCCTGGTCGATCAGCACGTGGGCGTGGCTCGGCCGCTGCTGGACCAGCTCGCAGGCATCATATTGGCGCCACTGCTCGCTGTCGTCACCGAGGTAGCCGCCGAGCGCTTTGCGTCCCCAAGGAACCTGGCTGGGAGCGACAATCGGTGCAAAGGCGGATACGGTCCTGAATCGCGTCGGATGCTTGAGATGCAGCGTCAGTGCGCCGTGGCCACCCATGGAATGGCCGCTGATGCCGACACGCTCGGCATCCAGGTCTCGGTGCTCGTTGATGAACTGCCAAAGCTCCTGACTGACGTAGCTTGCCATCTGATAGTGAGGTCGCCAGGGATCCTGCGTGGCGTCTACGTAGAACCCGGCACCCTGCCCGAAATCCCAGTCCGCGTCGTCGGCGACGCCCTCGCCACGCGGCGAGGTGTCGGGTGCCAGTACTGCCAGGTTCAGCTCGGCGGCCCGACGCTGAAAGCCGGATTTGGTGATGAAGTTCTGCTCGGTGCAGGTCAGACCCGACAGAAACACCAGCACGGGAAAGGGCCCTTTCCCCGGCGGGAGGTAGAGCGCCAGGCGCATGTCGACCCCACAGGCATCTGAAGAATGTTCAATAACCTGTTGTGTTCCATCAAAAACCTTGTTTGTAGCTAGCACGTTCATCGGTATTCCCCTGCCCTCTGAGTCGGTATCTGGTGCAGCGCCCTGAGGCCGGTGCTGTGGACGGAAACGCACGGCGTCGGGCGGTTGTTCGGCCTCTTTTGGCGATCGACTACCCCTCGCCAAAGCCAAAAAAAAGGGCCACGCGAGGTGGCCCTTTTGGCTGTTCTGGAGCGGGAAACGAGACTCGAACTCGCGACCCCAACCTTGGCAAGGTTGTGCTCTACCAACTGAGCTATTCCCGCAGAAGGCGGCCTAGTCTACCGGCGCAGCGCCGTCTGTCAAGGACCCGCATTGCCGGAGCTGGGGGAGTCCTGCGGTGCGGCGGCAGGGCCCGCTGTTGGACCACCGGCGCCGTGTCCATCTCGCGCAGAATTGCCTCGCATGGCGGGCCAGGCAGCGCGCAGATATTGCACCATCGACCACATGGTCAGGCCGGCCGCAATAAACAGGCACCCGTGCCCGAGGTCAAAGATTGGAAGCGTCCAAAGGTCTTCGCGAAACAGCAGCAGCGACAGCGCAATCATCTGGAAAGTGGTTTTCACCTTGCCGAGACCGGCCACCTTCACGGTCGCCACCTCCCCGAGCTGCGCCATCCACTCGCGCAGCGCTGAGATAGTGATCTCCCGACCAATGATGATGGCTGCCGGGATCACCAGCCAGGGGCTGGGGCGATATTGGATCACCAGCACGAGGGCCGTCGCGACCATCAGTTTGTCCGCAACCGGATCAAGAAAGGCGCCAAACGGAGAAGACTGGTCGAAACGGCGAGCCACGTAGCCGTCTGCCCAATCGGTGAGCGCGGCGAGCACAAATACGACCGTTGCGGCCCAGTTGGACCACCAGAACGGGAGATAAAAAGTCACGACCAGCACAGGGATCAAAACGATCCTGAATAGAGTGAGGACGGTAGCGGTGTTCAGGTGCATGGATGGCCGGTGAGGGGCTTAAGCGTGCATCATGGCGAGGCTGGGGGGAAAGTTCAATCGTGCAGTGCGTCGTAGATTCGCTGGGCGAGTTCAGCGCTGATTCCCTCGACCGCACAAAGCTCTTCAACGCCGGCCCGGCGGACGCCTTTCAGACCGCCGAAGTGCTGCAATATCTGACGTCTGCGCGTTGCCCCGATGCCCGAAACCTCTTCCAGGACCGATGTCTGACGCTTTTTGGCACGTCGCTGGCGGTGGCCCGTAATGGCAAAACGGTGTGCCTCGTCGCGGATATTTTGAATCAGGTGGCTCGCGGACGAGTCGCCTCCCGGCACCACTGGCCGCTGCTCCGGACCAACAAAGAGCGTTTCCTCACCGCCACGCCGTTCCGGGCCTTTGGCGATGCCCACCAGCAGCACGTCGGTGATCTCCAGCTCCGCCAGCACCTCCAGCCCCTGGGTCAGTTGACCTTTACCGCCATCGATCAACAGGAGGTCGGGCATGGTGCCCTCCCCGGCCTTGAGACGCCGATAGCGACGCAAAAAAGCCTGTCTTAGCGCCGCGTAGTCGTCCCCGGGCGTGATATGGCTAATGTTAAAACGACGGTAGTCCGATTTGCGAGGCCCGTCGGCATCAAAGACGACACACGACGCGACCGTGGCTTCCCCCTGGGTATGGCTGATGTCAAAACACTCGATGCGATCCGGCGGTGCCGGCAGATCCAGCAGCTTGGCCAGCGCCTCCATCCGTTCGCTCATGCCGCTGCGGCCGGCCAGATGGCTGACCAGCGCTGACTCGGCGTTTGTCCGGGCCATGGCCAGCCAGCGAGCCTTATCGCCCCTGGGTCGATGGAGAATGCGCACCGGCCGGCCCGCCCGCTCGCCCAGCACCCGGCAGAGCAGCTCCCGATCCGGAAAATCCCGGTCGACAACCAGCTCGCTGGGCAGATCCCGGCCCGAGTAGTACTGAATAATGAAGGCCGACAGGACGGCATCGGGGCCCACTTCAGCGCGATTGCGCGGGAAAAACGACCGGCTGCCGACGTTACGTCCCTCGCGGAAATAGATTGCCTGAACGCACGCCGTCGGCCCGTCGGAGGCGACCGCCAGGAGGTCAATATTGCCTTTGGCCCCCATTACGTGCTGCTCGGACTGCACGCGCTTCAGGTTGGCAATCTGGTCGCGGATCTGGGCCGCTTTTTCAAACTCCAGCTCGCTGCTGGCCTGAGCCATTTCGGCCCCAAGCTCATCGATTACCTGATGATCCCGGCCCTCGAGGAACAGCTCCGCGTGGCGCACGTCCCGCGCATATTCCTGCTCGCTGATCGCGTCGACACACGGCGCCGTGCAGCGTTTGATCTGATACTGAAGACAGGGCCGCGAGCGGTTGGCAAAAAAGCTGTCCTCACATTGACGCACCCGAAAGAGCTTCTGCATCTGATTCAGGCTGTCTCTGACGGCGTAAGCGCTGGGAAACGGACCAAAATAGCGCCCCGGGGCGCGCCGCGCACCGCGGTGAAAGGCCAGCCTGGGAAAGGTGTCCTTACTGGACAGATAAATATAGGGGTAGCTTTTGTCGTCGCGGAGCAGCACGTTGTAGCGCGGTTTAAGCTCTTTGATCAGCTGGTTCTCAAGGAGCAGCGCCTCGGCTTCGGTCCGGGTCACCGTCACCTCGATATGGGCCACCTGGGACAGCATGCTGGCGATCCGGTTGTTGGGCACCGTCCGGGTGAAATAGCTCGCTACACGTTTACGCAGGTTGTGCGCCTTCCCGACATAGAGCACCGCGCCGGTGTCCGACTGCATCTGATAGACACCCGGTTTTGTGGACAGGCGTGCCGCAAACGCTTTGCCGTCAAAGCTCACTTCAAACTCCGAATCAGGCGGTGAAACCCGTCCGCGGTCAGGCGCCGGGTATTGATGTTGAGACGGCTCGGATGATAGCTCGAAACCAGCTGTCTGCCGCACTTCAGTACATAGCGTGTTCCATGACCGAACGGCATGCCCGCCAGCTTTTGCTGCAGCGCGCGAAGTACGGCTCGGTGTGCCACCCCGCCGAGGCAGACAATGATGCCCTCAGGCGCCCGGAGCTTGGCCAGCTCCGCCTCAAGAAACGGTTGGCATCGGTTGACCTCACCCGTCTCTGGCAGGTTCTGGGGCGGCAGGCATTTGACGACGTTGGTGATGCGGATGGGCTCTCCGTCAGGGTGTTCGGGTGTGGCAAAGCCGCTTTCCTTGAGGGCCGACAGCAGCAACGTGCCCGAGGCGTCACCGAAGAACGGGATGCCGGTCCGGTGGGCCCCGTGCAGCCCCGGTGCAAGTCCAACGATGAGCACCCGAGCGCTATCCGGGCCCCAGGCTGGCACCGCGCCGCCGTAATGATCCGGCCATCGCTTGGCAAGCTCACGCCGGTGGCGTGCCAGGCGCGGGCAGCGGCGGCAGTTCGGGCGCGGTTGGGTTCGCCCCTTGGAAGATCGAGTCAACTGATCAGCTGGGGCGCTAGATGCTGGTTTCAACGATATTGAAGGGTTTGACCGAGCGGTCTGCCATGTGAACCTGAACGATTCGATGGGCGTTGGTGTCGGCCACCCAGAGGGCATGATCGTGAATGGTCAGATAAGACGGTTCGTTGAAATCGTAGTCGATGGCGGGACTGCTGATGCGTCCGGTAGCCACGTCAACCAGGCGCAGCTGAGAGTTGTAGGTGTCGGCCACCCACAGCTGCTCGCGATTCAGGCTTAAGGCAAGATCGCAGGGATACTGCAGCAGCGCATTGGAGCGCCCGCCGTCCTCGCAGCCGAAGGTGAAGGTCCCTCGTCCACATTTGGTGCTGACTTCCCCGGTCTTGGTATGCACTTTGCGAATGGAAGAAGAGTCCGCGTCCACGAGATAGAGGTATTCATCGTGGACGGTCAGGCCCATCGGGGCAGCAAATGCCGCCGTTTCCCGGTCGCCGTTGACCAGCCCGAGCTGGCCGCTGCCGCTGTGCCAGCTGACCTGCATATTCTTGAGATCCAGGCGCCAGATCTGGTTGCTGCCGGCCATGCTGATAAACAAGTCCGGCCCCTTGGAGGCGAGACCAATCGGGGAGTTGCAGGCGGTCTTTCGCAGATCGGTGCCGGCCAGCACCATCGTTTTTTCGGGCTTACCGGTGCCCATGGTGGTCTCAACGTCGCCGGTAAAGAGATTGATCCGGCGAATGGCGTGATTACCCGTGTCGGCCACGTACAGATAGTTGTCGTTCACCGACAGCCCCATCGGGAAGTTGAAACCGGAGTTTTGCAGCGCTCCGTCCCAGAATCCCGGATTGCCGGAACCGAAGATGCGCAGGATACGGCCCGTATCGCCGACCTCCAGGACGCGGTTGTTGCCGCTGTCGCTGATATAGATGTGGCCCCGGGCCGGGAGAATGGCGGTGGGAAACTGGAGGATCCCGCCCGGCTCGGCTTTGCGCGCGTGGACGACCTGGCCATAGTCGCGAATTTCCTGAGCCGCCGCCTCGTCCAGCAAGGCGCCGACCGCCTCGTCGATAGCCTCCCCGGCGTCGTCTCCCTGGGTGACTCGGCGCAGGTGCCCATTGGCATCGATGACAGCCGCCGAAGGCCACGCCTGGACGCCGTACTGCTGCCACATGTAGTAGTCGGCATCCAGCGCCACCGGGTGGCGTAGATGGTGCCGATTGACGGCTTTGAGTACCGGACCCAGCGTTGTTTCTCGCGAAAATTTGGGACAAACGATTCCGACAACCGCCACACCGTTGTCGTATTTGTTTTCCAAGGCTTTAATGCCGGGCAGCAGCGCCTGGCTGTTGAGGTTTGAGGGGGTCCAGAAATAGACAACCACAACCTTGCCCCGATAGCCCTCGAGCGTCGGGGACATGTCCGAATTCACCCACTGGAGTGATTCGGGGAATTCAGGAACTCGGGGGTGATCCGTCACGAGACGCTCCTAGTCGGGCCTCCAATTCCGGCGCCAGGGAGTCCAGCAGCCCGTCGACGGCATTGTCCAGCAACTTCAAAACCTGTTCAAACCCATGGCTGCCGCCATAGTACGGATCGGGCACGTCGCTGGTGATCCCCAGATTGGAATAGTCCATGATCTTTTCGATCCGAGCGGTGCCGTCCGCCGGGGCGATCGCCTCAAGGTCCAGGAGATTGGACTCATCCATTGCCAGGATCAGGTCAAAGGTGGTGAAGTCGTCGGCGCTGACCTTCCGCGCTCGCTGGTCGCCGATGGCAATCCCTTGCGCGAGGGCAGCCTCCTGGGAGCGTGGATCCGGGGCGTGGCCCACGTGATAGGCGTGGGTGCCGGCTGAGTCCACCTCCACGCCTCGATCGAACCCCCTCTCGTCCAGCCGCTTGCGTGCCATGCCTTCGGCGGTCGGCGAACGACAAATGTTGCCCATACACACCATCAGGATGCGATAAGGCGGTCCAGAGCTGCTCATCGAGGGCAGTGCCAAGTTCTTGTCATAGTTCAATATTGTGTCACAACGAATTGATATATTGGGAAAATGTTTCCCAATCCTGGGGTGTGTCGACGCCGGGCGGCGTGGCGGCCGGGAGTTTTACCACCGTGATCGGGTACCCATGATGCAGGGCGCGGAGCTGCTCGAGCGACTCCGCCTGCTCGGCGGCGGAAGGTTCGAGCGCGGTAAATGCCCTTAGAAAGTCGACCCGATAGGCGTAGACGCCGAGATGCCGAAAGTGGGCAATCGCTGCCGGCATCGGGGGATCCCGATCGAAGCGGTCGCGCTCGTAGGGCAGCGGCGCCCGGGAAAAATACAGCGCCCGGTCATGCGCATCCAGGACCACCTTAACGGCGTTTGGATTAAACAGCTCCGTGCCGTCTTCGATCGGACAACAGGCCGTCGCCAGTGCAGCACCTGGGTCCGCGGCCAGCGCTGCGGCCAGCTGATCGAGCACGCTGACCGGCATCTGCGGCTCGTCAGCCTGCAGGTTGACCACAATCGTTTCACCCGGCAGGCCAAGCGCCCGGACACAGGCCGCAATTCGGTCCGTACCGCTCGCCGCTTCACCGGTGAGGATCACCTCGGCGCCTCGGGCCTCGACGGTGGCCACGGTCTTCGGGTCGTCGGCGGCGATAACAACGCGGCTCGCCTGGCTTCGCTGCGCGGTACGCCAGGTGTGAATCACCAGCGGGTCCCCCGCCACCTCCAGCAGAATCTTTTCGGCCAAACGCGTGGAGCCCAGCCGGGCCGGAATGACGATGACGTAGCTCGGGGGCGATTCAGTGCTCATGACTCGGCCACTAGCTGGTCGATACGGGTCAGCAGCTCTCCCTCGAGCGTCTCATCCAAAGCGACCGTGACCGGCACCTCCCAGCAATCCGCCAAGCCGCGGCCGCGAAGCTTCACCGCGTCTTTGCTGGTGGTCAGCATCGTCTGGCCGCCAAACGCCGCCAGTTCGTCGTCGACGAAAGGGTGGTGGTCAGGAAACGGATGCTGCTGGGCCTCGATGCCAAGCTTTTGCAGCGAAGCGAAAAAACGCCCTGGATGGCCAATGCCGGCAACGGCGTGCACCGCCTTTCCGACAAATGCGTCGAGCGGTCGGCGTTCGCCACTCTGAAGGTTCACCGCGTAGGCCAGGGTCAGCATCATGCTCTCAGCGCTGCCGTTATGGATCACGAAGTCTACCGTCTCCAGGCGAGACAGTGGCTCGCGCAGCGGTCCGGCTGGGAGCTGGCGACGGTTGCCGAAGCCACGGGCTTCATCCACCACCACCAGCTCGAGATCGCGCGCCAGCTGGCCGTGCTGGAGCCCGTCGTCGCTCAGCAGGAGCTCAACGCCATGCTCGTCCACCAGTCTGCAGGCCGCGCCCACCCGATTGCGCCCCACCATCACGGGAGCCGACGTTTCCCGGGCGATCAGCAGCGGCTCGTCGCCGACACTGGACGGGCTGTCATCGACGCTCACAAGCCGGGGCCCGGCTCCGGCGGTCGACCCGTAGCCGCGGCTCACCACGCCAACGCGATAACGGGCGCTAAGCTGTTTCGCCAGGTGGATCAGCAGCGGAGTTTTGCCGCTGCCCCCAACCGTCAGGTTGCCAATGACAACGACCGGCGCCCCCGGATGTCGGGCCCGTGATCGCCGCCAGCGTTGATGCAGCGCGGCGACGGGGCGATAGACCGCCTCCAGCAGCTTGAGGTGAAGCGGCACCGAGGCGCCGCCGTACCAGATCGACTCCGGCTCTCTCACCGACGCGGGCCGTCGACAAACTGCAGCCGGTGCAGCTCGGTGTATTGTCCCCCCTGGGACAAGAGCGTTGTGTGGCTGCCCCGTTCGATGATGTGGCCCTGGTCCAGCACCAGCACCTGGTCGGCGTTTTCAACGGTGGAAAGCCGGTGGGCAATCACCAGCGTTGTGCGGCTGCGCATGATGTCTTCCAGCGCCGCTTGAATCAGGCGTTCTGACTCGGTATCGAGCGCTGAGGTGGCCTCGTCAAGGATCAGGATTGGGGCGTCCTTCAGGATGGCTCGGGCGATGGCCAGCCGCTGGCGCTGCCCGCCGGAAAGCTGGATTCCATCCTCGCCCAGGCGCGTATTGAGCTGCTCCGGGAGCTGACGGATAAACTCCATGGCGTTTGCCTGCTCCGCCGCTGCTTCGATGGCCTGTGTGAGATCGGCGCCACTCTCTCCCTTAAACGCAGGATTTGCGTAGGCGATGTTGGCGGCAATGGTGTCGTCGAACAGCACAATGTCCTGACTCACCAGCGCAATTTTCTGCCGCAGCGACTGCAGCTGGATATTCTCGATATCGACCCCATCCAGCGTGATGTCTCCCGCGCTGCGTTCATAAAACCGCGGAATCAGGCTTACCAGGCTCGTCTTCCCGCTGCCCGAACGACCCACCAGCGCGGTGACGGTGCCCGGTTCGGCCTCAAAGGTGATGTCGTTAAGCACCGACTCGCCACCGTTGTAGTTGAGCGATACGTCGTGGAAAGCGATTCGTCCGGTGACCTGGTCTAACGCTTGACCCTTGCCCAGCTCTTCCTGCGGACCGTCCAGCAGCTCGAACAGCGTGTCCGCCGCCGCAACGCCCCGTTGAATCAAGACGTGAACATTGGTCAGCTTTTTGAGGCTGGGAAGAATCGCCAGCATCGCGGTCATAAAGGCCGTGAAGGCACCCGGCGTAATGTCATCCAGCATGCTTTCCCGGGTCGCCAGGTAGACAATCACCGCCAGCGTGAAGCCCGCCAGCAGCTGCACGATGGAGGTGCTCCCAGACTTGGTGGCAACCAGCTTCAGATGCTGGCGACGGTTGTTCGCGTTGACTCGGCCGAACCGCTCTGCCTCCACTTGCTGTCCAGAGTACATCTTCACGACCTTGTGGCCGCTCACCACCTCCGACGTCCGCTGGGTGACGTCCCCCATCGTGTCCTGGATGTTTTTGCTCAGCCGACGAAACCGGCGGCTGACCACGGCGATCACCCCGGCGATCAGCGGGGCAATGACCAGGGTAAACAGCGTCAGCTTGACGCTCTGGCTGAGCATGACGAGCAAAAAGGCGATGACGTAGAGGGTGTCTCGAACGACGATCGTGATGGCGCTAGTAGTTGCCTCGGCTACCTGCTCCACGTTAAACGTGAGCCGCGAAATCATCTGGCCGTGCGAGGTCCGGTCAAAATAGCTGGTAGGCAAGGTCAGGTATTTTTCGAAAACCTGCTGTCGCAGATCCCGAATTACGGAACGTCCGGTAGCAGCCATGCAGTAATCGGCGAGGAAACTGCCCAGCCCGCGCCCGAGAAAAATGGCGACAATCCAGATCGGCATGCGGGCGATCATGTCGAAGTCTCGGCCGAGCAGCGCCTCATCGAGCAGCGGTCGGGTCAAAGCCGCGAAGCCGCCGGTGCAAAGCGCGTCGAGCGCCATGGCCACCACGGCCACCCCCAATAGCGGCAGGTAGCTGCGTGTGTAGCCCAGCAGTCGACGGTAGATGGGCCAGGTGCCCCTGCTAGATTCCACCATCAGCGCATCATAACCCCGCAGCGCCGCGAGGCGCCGCTGCGGCGATCACCCCGCTTCGGGCGTGGTGGCGATGGAAAGGTTTACGAAGCCCAGCTGGTTGACCGCGTCCATGGCGGTCACCACCGACTGATAAGGCGTGTTGGCGTCGGCCCGGATCGTTACCGGCTGGTCCAGGTCATCTCCCGCAATCCGGGCGATGGCCGCTTTGAGCGTGTCGCTGCCCTGGTTGATCACTTCGTTATTGTTGATGAAGTAGCGCCCCTCCCGAGAGATCGCGATCTCAAGTCGCTCCTGCTCGATGGTGACGGCCTCTTCGGACGCCTGCGGTAGTTCAATCCGCAGCCGAGCCTGTCGCTCAAACGTCGTGGTCACCATAAAAAAAATGAGGAGCAGAAAGACGACGTCGATCAGCGGGGCAAGATCGATCCCGGGCTCTTCCTTTTCCTTCTTTTGAATCTGCACCGCTATTCTGCCCGTGGACGGGTGGCGGTGCGGCGTTGGTGTCCCAGGTCGATGGTATCGATCAGCGAGAGGGCCTGCTCTTCCATGTCGACCACCAGCGCTTCAACCCGGCCCTTAAAAAAGCGGTAAAACAGGAACGCCGGAATGGCGACGAACAGACCAGCTGCCGTGGTAACCAGCGCCTGGGAGATACCACCGGCCAGCTGGTTGGCGTCGCCGACGCCGTGAACGAGGATCGAGGAAAATACCTTGATCATGCCGATGACGGTGCCCAGCAGACCCATCAGCGGCGTAATGCCCGCGATGGTGCCCAGGGTGTTCAGATAACGTTCCAGGTCGTGCACGACATGCCGACCGGTGTCTTCCACGGCCTCCTTGACGATATCGCGGGTCCGGCTTCGGTTGCGAAGCGCCGCTGCCAGGACGCGTCCCAGCGCAGAATTCTCCGCCAGCGCCTCGACGTGGCTGTTCTCAAGCTTGCGGCTCAGGGCCCAGCTTTGTACCTGCTGACCCAGATCAGGCGGGTTCACCACCTTGCGACGCAGCGTCCAAAACCGCTCGAGCACGATACCCATAGCTATGGCCGAGCAAGCGAGGATCGGCAGCATCAGCCAGCCTCCCTGGCGAATAATTTCCAGCACGTGATTCGAACCTCGGTCAGGGCATTTTCGACGGTGGGCATGATACGCAAGTTTTGCCTGGACGTCTGCGCCATAGTTGGCTAAATGCCAAGCCCCAAAACGGTGCCTGGGCCATATCCATCAGGGCGGCCCGGGCTCAGGGCAAAGCCCCGGCCAGTGCCATGCACGATGGGTCTCGAGGCGTGCGGCTGAAACCACCGCGAGGCCGTCGCGCCCCCAGCGAAATTGCAGGTGACCGCACTCAGCGGTCACGAGCAGCGGAATATGATGGCGCTTGAGTCGCCGTCGAACTGAGAGGTGCGGCATGTCGAAGCGGTTGTGATGGCCACTGGTCGCGACCGTGAGGCTCGGCCTCAATGTTCGCAGCCAGTCGTCCGCGCTGGACGTTCGGCTGCCATGGTGGCCGAGAAGCAATAGATCGGTGACGTGTGGGTCACCCGTCCAGCGCCGCAGCAATCGGTGCTCAATGAGTTTGCTCACGTCTCCCGGAAAGACCATTTGCCGGCCGCCCCGCCGGAGCGTCACCACACACGAACTGTCGTTGCCCAGGTACGGCAGCCACGGACCGGGGTGCCACGTGCGAAGCTCCATGTCCGGCCAGCGCCAGCTTTGCCTGTCCAGACAGGGCGTCCAACGTCGATCGGGGCTGACGCCGATGAGCGAATCGATCCGGATGGGGCTCGTCTGCAGTCCGGGCAAGCCGCCGGCGTGGTCAGCGTCACCGTGGCTGATGATCACCTGGTTGAGGTGGGTGACACCCCGGCGCTGGAGGCTGGGGGTGATGACCGCGGAGCCAGCATTCCATCCTTCGCTGGCTCCGGGTCCTGTGTCAAACAAGGTTGTGTTATCTCGGTGCCCGAAGAACACGGCCGTCCCCTGCCCCGCGTCAAACACCTGCAGCTCCGGCTCGACAAACTCCGGCTCGCCGCGGGACAGCCACAGCAGCAACAGTGCCGCCGGCAGCATCCACCAACCTGGCAAGGTTTTGGGTAACAGAAAACCCACGGCAAGCAGGCTGGCGACCAGCGGCGGGATGGGGCCAGCACCGAGCGGCGTCGCCTGCACCCAGGGTTCCACCCAGGCCAGCCAGTGCCACAGCAGATTGAGCTGCCATCCGGCGAAGGTTAGCAGCCAGGACACGCCCAGCTCGTGGAGCACGCTGCCGACTAGGGTGGCCGGCAAGACCACCAGCGAAACCCACGGCACCGCCACCAGGTTGATGAGCAGGAAACCCACGGAAAACGGCAGCCCGAGGATCTGTTGAAGCGGCCAAAGACCCACGAGTAGCATTCCCTGGACCAGGACTAGCTGGCCGGCTTTCGCCTGGCGCTGAGTACGTCCAAAAAAGCCCGCGAGTAGGACCGCAGCGGCGATAAAAGACATCCACAGGCCCCGGCTGGCGGCCGTTTCGGGCCGGACCAGCAGAATGACCGTCAGGGCCCACAACAGCCCCACCGCGGGCTGCCAAGGCCGGCGCAGAACGCAGGCTCCGAGTGGCGCCAGCAGCATCAGGCTTGCCCTTTGGGTGGAGATAGACCATCCCGCCAAGGTCGCGTAGCCGAGAGCCAGCAGCATGCCGAGGCCGGCCCCAAAAACCGACCGGGGCATCCCAAAACAGCCGCTGGCCAGCAGCACACGGACCAGCAGGAGGCCCGAGCCCGCGACCAACGCAACGTGAAGCCCGGAGATGGCCATCAGGTGCGCCGTGCCGGTTCCGGAAAGGACCCGCCAATGTTCAGTCCCCAACGCCCGGCGATCGCCGGTGACCAGCGCGGGAATCAGCGCCGCCGCGGGCCCATCCACCGCTTGTGACAGCTGGCTGGACAGCTCGTCACGCAGTCGCAGCAGTCTCGCCGACGCTTCGTGACCTCGCCGACAACCCCCGGCTTCCACCTGGCCTGCTGCCAGCAGCGATCGGCTGAAGGCCCAGCTCTCTCGGTCAAAGCCGGCGGGGTTCAGCAAGCTCCAGTGCGGCCGCAGCTTCACCAGCAGCGTACAGCGCTGCCCGCCCTGAAGTGACTTCGGCGCCAATCGCCAGCTGATCGAAAGCACGCCTTTACGTGGACTTTCGGCGCGAAGCAGAAATCGACAGCGCTCGCCGTCACACGCCGGCAGGCTGGCGATGCTCCCCAGGACCACCTGGGGTTCCTCGGTTGCTAGCCAGGCCGCCTGCCCATGGCGAAATCGATCCAGTGCTCCCTGCCACACGATGAGCCCCAAAGTACCGGCCACGGCGGCAGCCGTTAGAGACCGCGGCGCACATGCCGCTAGCCAAGGCAACAGCATGATCCCCGCGAGCGGCACCTGCCACATGGTGATAGGAAGCGCCATGCCGCTTAGCAGCGCCACAGAAAATGCCAGCATTGCGCCCGTCATCGCTACCCGGCTGCTTTGTATTCACTGAGGATAAGCGGCCGTCGAAAAACAGCAGCCGCCGGGTGGCGCGCCGTTATGTAGGTGCGCCGATCGACTTACCGCGAGGACTCAGGGAGTGCCGATCTGCGGTTCGGCCGCTGAGGTTAAAAGCGGGTACTTAAGCGGGCTGAAGCTGACCGCCCGAGAGCAGTAGGACCGTATCCAGCCGGCTCGCAAGCTGGCGATCGTGGGTCACAATAATCAGGCTGGTTCCAAGGTCCGTGTTCAGCTCGAGCATCAGGGAAAAGATTTGCCCGGCGTTTTCCTCGTCGAGGTTGCCGGTGGGTTCGTCAGCCAGGACGCAGGCTGGGCGCGTGACCAATGCCCGGGCGACGGCCGCGCGCTGCCGTTCCCCGCCGGAAAGCTGGCCTGGCTTGTGGCTGAGACGGTGCTCAAGGCCGACCCGTATGAGCAGCTCACGCGATCGCGTCACCGCCTCGCCGCGGCTAACGCCCGCGATCAGCAGCGGCATGGCCACGTTCTCCAGCGCGCTGAACTCCGGCAGCAGGTGATGAAACTGATAAACAAACCCGAGATGTTTGTTGCGCAGACGGCTCAGCGCTCGTTGGCTGAGCCCGCTCAGCGAGTTGCCGGCGATTGATACCGTGCCGCTGGTGATTCGATCAAGCCCGCCCAGCACGTGCAGAAGCGTCGACTTACCGGCCCCGGACGCCCCGACCACCGCCACGCGCTCGCCTGGCTTCACCGTCAAGTCCACGCCGCTGAGCACTTGCACCTCCGCGCTCGCATCGTGATACGACTTCACCACGCTTTCGCACTGCACCACCGGGTTACTCATAGCGCAGTGCCTCCGCCGGTTGGGTTCGGGAGGCGCGCCAGGCTGGATAAATGGTCGACAGGATCGTCAATAGCAAGCTGAGCATGCCGATCTTCACGACGTCGCGTGTCTGCATATCCGACGGCAGATCGCTGATGTAGTAGATATCCGAGGACATAAACTGCACGCGAAACAGCTCCTCGAGCGCGGGGACAATCGTCTCGACGTTGCTCGCAAGCGCCACGCCGCCGATCAGGCCCAGTACGGTGCCGAAGACGCCGATGAAGGAGCCAAGCACGACAAACACCCCCATGATTGTCCCCGGGGTTGCACCGAGCGTGCGCAGGATAGCGATGTCCGCCTGTTTATCGGTGACCACCATCACCAGCGTTGAGATGATGTTAAACGCCGCCACCGCAACGATGAGCGACAGGATCACAAACATCACGGTTTTTTCCATCTGTACGGCGCGAAACAGGTTGGCATGCTGCTGGGTCCAGTCACGCACGTAGTAGATGCCGGATAGATCCGACTGGAGGTCGCGCGCAACCTCCCAGGCCCGGAACATGTCTTCGACCTTAAGCCGGATTCCTGACGCGCCGCTGCTGACCCGAAACAGCCGGGCCGCGTCATTCAGATGGACCAAAGCCGTGCCACGGTCGAACTCATGCATGCCGACCTCAAACAGCCCCACCACGGTAAAGCGCTTGACCTGGGGCAGCACGCCGGCTGGCGTCGCGCGAAGTTGGGGGGCAAAAACGGTGAGCTGGTCGCCGCGCTCCACGCCCAGAGCTGTTGCCAGATGCACGCCGAGCATAATGCCGAAATCACCGGCCTTAAGGTCGGCCAGTTCCCCGACGATCACGTTGGATGCCACGTCCGAAACGTCACTTTCCAGCGCCGGGTCAATGCCCCGAACCAACGCGCCGCTGATGCGATAGCCTTTGATCAGCGTTTCTCGCTCGATGAACGGTGCAGCCCCGATCACCGAGGGATGGTCGCCGGCGTCCGCCATCGCCTGCCGCCACTGGGTCATGTTGCCTTCGATACTGGTGATGGTGGCGTGCGAAAGCATGCCGAGAATCCGTTCACGCAGCTCCTTTTCGAAACCGTTCATGACCGAAATCACGGTGATGAGCACGGTGACGCCCAGCGCGATTCCCAGCATGGAAATCAGACTGATGAAGGAGATGAAGTGGTTGCGCCGTTTAGCCCGCGTGTAGCGCAGACCGATGTAAAACTGGAGCGGTCGATACATGAGCGTGAATAGGCCCTAAGCTTCCCTGCCCTCGTCGATCCGGCCCAGCATGCGGCGGAATTCGTGGGGCTGATGGTGCCGCCATAGTGCTTGAGGCTGGCGGTCGAGATGACAACTGATAGTCAGTAGGACCACCACGGCGGACCGAAAGTTGCTTTGAACGTCAACGGATTCCCACCGCCCGTCGATACTAAGTGCCTGCCAGCCCCCGTCTGCTCGGCGCCGCAGTGCGCGCCATCGTGGTTCCCGCAAACGCGTCCAGCAAACCAGCAGGAGCGCCACGAGCAGCGGCACCAGCGCCGTGGCTAGGGTTGGATCAGCCCAGAAGCACGCCAGGACCGTCAGACTCGAAAGAACGGATAGCACCAGGTAGTCGCTGGCCTGCGGCGCCAGGTCAATGTGCAGCGGGCCGTCGAATTTGTTCAACGAGCTGCTTCCGTTCGGTTTCGTCCGGCAGGGACCGTCCACTCAGCCAGTCCCACAGCTGATCGTCCTCACACGCCAGCAGCTCGACAAACGTCTGCTGCTCGGCCCGGGTGGCCGCCACGTAGTGTTGTTCCAGAAAACGGGTGAGCATCACGTCCAGTTCGAGCATGCCCCGCCGGCAACGCCAGCGCAGCTGGCTCATGGGCGGGGAGGCTTCGGAATCGGTGGTCATCGATCAAAAATCCGTGCAGCGACCGTTTTTCTCCCAGTCTCCGTAACGGGTGGGTTCCGGGCCTTTCGGGCCTCCAATTTCTTTTGGCCTGGCAGGCGCTGCTGACGTGTCTTCGGGGCCGGCAGGCGAAGTGCTGACGGCCGCATCGTTGGACGTTTTTGTGGGGTGGCTTTTTGCCGTTGAATTTTGTTTGCTCATAGCCGTATTGTACGCGTTTCACTTGTCCTGGGTGTGTGATGGAACTGGTCAGCCTGCTAAGCGAATACCGCGTCATTGTCGTAGCTGGCGCTGACGCCAAGGACTTTCTTCAGGCTCAGCTCACCTGCGACCTGAACAGCCTCAGCCCCGACGAGGGATGTTTCGGTGCGCTGCTCAATCCCAAGGGCAAGGTTCAGGCCGCAGGCTACCTTCTGCCGCACGAAGGAAACTGGCTGCTGCTTGTCCATCCCGAGGTGGCTGAATCCACGGTGACCCATCTCAGCCGGTACATCTTGCGGGCGAAGGTTGAGTTGGGGGAAAGCGGACTATTTGCCGTGGGCCTCGGCGCCGCGAAGCCAAGAGAGGGCGACACCGCCGAGCCGGCTGGCGGCTTCGACCGGTTAAGCGGCAGCAGCGAAAACTTTTTCAGCCTGCCCGACGGTCGGCAGATCGGAGTGAGCGCTGAGCCCGCAGAGAATTCGGACGTGGCGGCCTGGCGTCAAGCCGATTTTCAGGCGGGTGTGGTGAGCGTCGATGGCGCGCTCCACGACCGCTTCATCCCGGCCATGCTCGGTCTCGATACGATGGGCGGCGTCAGCTTCAGCAAGGGCTGTTACCCGGGTCAGGAAATTGTGGCCCGGGCACGACACCTGGGTCGGGTCAAACGAACCCTGGCACTTCTTCAAAGCACCGAGCGGCTTACCGTTGGGCAGGAGCTGTTGTCATCGGACGGCGCCCGGGCCGGTGAGGTGATCGACGTGCTGCAGACGGCGGTCGGCTGGCAGGCTCAGGTGGTCATCAACCGTGACCTGGAGGCGCTGAGCGGCGTCGACAGTCTGCGCTATTACGCCTGAGGCCGCTCAGATTTCTGCGGTCAGGTAGCAGATCCAGCCCGGGTCGGCGTCGCCCTGCTCGGTTTCTTCGAAGATCCCGTTGCCTTCATTGGTTTTTTCGTCGGTGCCTTCCCAGTACACGCGGGTGCGGCTGAACCCCGCCTCGCTGAGCAGCTCGCGAAGCTCCGGCAGCGTCCAGAGACGCCAGTAATAGGTGAAGGCCCGATCCAGGCGCGTCCCGTCAGCCAGCTCAAAATGAATGTAGCACTGCATCTGCGAGTTGATGGGGTTAAAGGACGCCTGCTCCCAGATGTAGGTGAAGTCCCCGCAGTCGCGCGGCTCTACGATTTCGCGTGGCGCATCGTAGCCGCCGTAGGCATCCATAAAAAACACGCCATCATCGACCAGTGACGCTCTCACGGTTTCGAAGTAACGCCGCATTTCGTCGCGTTCGAGAAAGAGAAAGTAACTGAAGTTCATGGCCAGCACGGCGTCTACCGGATCGCTGCCGTCGCGGACGTCACCCTCTCGCAGCTTGAGCCGCTGCTGCTGGCTGGATTTCAGAACGCCCCGATTGTGTTTCCGCCCCCAGGCCAGCACCTCCGTGTCGAGGTCCACCGCCAGGGCGGTGTTCTTACCGGAACGTTTTACCCACTCCGTGGCCGTGTTAGCGGTCCCGCAAAAGTCTTCCCGGAGCGACCGGGCCGGTCGACCCCGAAGCTCACGGAAGGTGTCCTCGACAAAGTCGATTTCCGACTCGACGTCCTGCACCGCCTGTTGATAAAGAACGTGACGGTCGGTAGTTCCGACCTTTTTGGGTTTGCTGCTCATCGGTTGCGAAATGCCGCCCGCGTTGGCTGGAGGATTTTGGCCGCGCAGTATGCAGGCCGTAAATGCATTTGGCCAGAGCATTGGTTTCCACCTTCAGGCACAATGACTAAATGTGCGGTCGCTACTTCATCAACACTTTGCCCGAAACGCTCGCCGAGCAGTTTATGGTCAAAACCCCCATCGATCTGGCCAGCAGCTACAACGTCGCACCGACCCACCTGTGTCCGGTGGTTGTCGGTGACCCTGAGGACGGCAAAAAGCTGATCGACGCCCACTGGGGCTTGGTGCCCTTTTGGGCGAAAGATCGCAAGATCGGCAGCCGGATGATCAACGCGCGTATCGAAACAGCGGCGAGCAAACCGGCTTTTCGCGCGGCCTACAAGCGACGTCGGTGTGTCGTGCCAGCCACCGGCTTTTTTGAATGGGTCAGAACCAGCAGTCACAAAGTGCCGCACGCCATCGTGCCCGGTGATCAGCCGATGTTCGGTTTCGCGGGGCTGTGGGAGAGCTGGAGGGATCCGGAGGATGAGACGCTGCTGTCGTTCACCATCGTCACAACCGAGGCACATGGGCCGATCAGCGAGCTACACCATCGCATGCCCGTGATGCTCGATGCACCGCTCATGGAGCACTGGCTGGCCGGCGAACCCGTTGACCTGGCCGCCGTGACGGCGGCGGCCCCGACACTTAAGGCCCGCTTCTTCCCCATCAGCACGGCGGTCAATTCCGTTCGGAACAACTATCCGGAGCTGCTGGAACCGGCAGCGGTATGACGGCGGCAATCAACGACGAGCCTACGGTGATCCAGCTGGACCGCCATGCTGACTAGCGACGGGCCTTCGGGCTCGGTGACAATCCCAGCGTGTTAGTTCGGGGCGTCATCTTGATGCTGCTGGCGAGCGGCTGTTTTGCGGTGATGAACACGCTGGTTGCTCTGGGGGGAAAAACCCTACCCGCGATCGAGCTGGTTTTTCTGCGCAACGTCTTTGGGCTCGTAGTCTGCCTGCCGCTGCTACCCCGGGTGCTGCCGGCGATCCTCCGTTCCAGCAACCACGGGCTTTATCTGCTGCGTGCGCTGGTCAGCTTCTCTGCCATGCTTATATGGTTCTGGTCGCTCAATCAGCTGCCGCTGGCGGAAGCCGTCAGCCTGTCGTTCACGCTCCCGCTGTTTGTGATCGCTGGCGCAGCGCTGTTTCTGGGTGAAGCCGTCGGGCCCCGCCGCTGGGTCGCGACAGCCGTCGGCTTTGTCGGCGTGCTGGTCATCCTTCGTCCCGGCTTTATCCCGGTATCCCTCGCGTCCGTGGCGGTGGTGTTTTCGACAGCGCTGATGGCCGCGGCGGTACTCATGGTCAAAAACCTTTCCAATACTGAGGCGCCGCTGGTCATCGTGCTCTATCTGCTGCTGATCATGCTGCCCGTTTCTGGCGTCGCCAGCATTCCGGTCTGGGTGACGCCATCACCCAAAGTCTGGCTATTGATGGCGGGCCTGGGCGTTTTCGCCACCGTTGCTCAGTGGCTGTTCACAACCGCGATGCGGGGTCGCGACGTGTCGATCCTCGCGCCGCTGGATTTTTTTCGCTTGCCGTTCACGGCACTGCTCGCCTATTGGATCTTCGATCAGCTGCCCTCGTTCTGGACGTGGCTGGGGGCTGGAATCATCGTCGCCGCCAACCTCTATATCGTTCGACGAGAAGCGAAGCTGGCGCGAGAGCGGCAGCAATCACCGCCGGCACCTGCCGGTGCTGAACCTGGCTCCTGCTGAGGTAATAACCGCCTTTCGGCGTAACGCGTTATCCGATGTCCAGCGGTGGGATCCCAGAATTTTTGGCGGGAATGGGCCCCAGATCGGGCACGCCGTCGATGCTGACGGGCTTGGCTTCGTAGGTGTATCGACAGAACTCGGTCGTTCGGTCGGCCAGTCCGTTGACCTGCAGCATGGAATCGTGAATCTGCATGTCCTCGCGCCAGCACGTCAGCCACGGGACGCCGGTTTCGGTATGAAAGGGTGGCACCAGCAGATATTGCTTGCCGGCGTCTTTGCTGTTGAAGCCGCGAGCCAGCAGCCCCCGCGCTGGCGGAACTCGGCGGCCCGGTAAGTCCGCTAGTACCGCAGCCGGCTTGAAGTCCTGTCCCAGCACCGAAAGCCCCACCTCGACCTCGTCGGGGTCGGGCGCCTGGAGCCACTTAACGGCTGCGACCATCCAGATGGCATCACGTTCGCTGATCGACGTGGTGCTGATAGCGACCAATTCCCCGACCCGGATCTGCATGTTCTCTGGCTTTTCGAAACGCAGCCGGTAGCCGCCGAGACTTTGGTTGAGTATTTCCGCTTCATGGATCGGCGGACGAAAGCGCTGGTCGCTGCCGGCCACCCAGTTGTTGATGGACCCGGCCTGCTGCGTGAGCCGCTCGTTGCCGGTTTCCTCCAGAAACTGGCCAAAGCTTTGCTCGCCGGCAGCCATAAAATGGATGCCGTTGAGCCCGATCACAATCCGGGCCTTGTGGGTTGCTGGCAAACGCTTATGGCGTCGCTCAATGCGCTGCCCCCAGGTGGCCGTCAGCTGGCGCAGCAGCATGCCGTCGAGAATCAGCGTTTCATGTCCGTGCGCTTTTAGCGGAATATCTCTCGAGCTGCCGTTCTCGGCTGTCAGCAGCTTCTGCAGCCGCGCTTTCAAATCGCTCAGATCGAAGACAAAATCGCCGTCCAGCGGGTCATCTTTCAGCACGAGCAGCGGCGCGCAGTCGCTGTCGACGGCTACCGCAAACTGATCAGCTGACGCGCGACCATTTCGAACGGTGGTGTCGTCGCGCCAGATTTCGCACGCTTTGTGCACCTGGATGATGGCGCGCTGGCTCAGGCGCTGCGGATCGCAAAGGCCAAGCAGCGCGACGCGCTTGTAGATATCGCAGATTCGATGGGACCGGTTGGCCCAGCCCAGCGTGTCGGTCATGGCCCGGTTTTCCAGCCCGTTCTGGACGGCGAACGCGTAAAGCGTATGGATCTCAGACCAGGTGCCGGTCGGCGGCGCACGGTAGAGCTGGCCACAGCGGAAAATCAGCTGCTCGCAGCACGATAGCGCGCGGTGGATCGCCACCGCGCCCGGCCGGCGTCCAACGACCGAAAAGCGAGATGACTCATTGGCCAGTTGGTGGGCTACCAGGCGATAGCCCAGGGCCAGCTCCCGAAAGAAATGGATGACCGTGCGGCCCGTTTTGTCGATTTTGTCGTTGAGCGGAAAGACCGCGTCGTGGTACTGCTTGTCCAGCACGTTGACCACGGCGAGACAGGGTTCGGTGACGTTTTCGAGCGCGTGCAGGCGAAAGCGGGCGCTGACCCGCGTGTGGTTGAGCTCCTGGACGCCTGACAGCAGCTCATTGCCGGCGGCCGTGACGTTGGCCAGCGGCAGCGACGCCAGCCACTCATCGAAGCTTTTCCGGCTGGCAAAACGAGAACTCCGCGCAGGCTTCTCCTGCTGCGGGGTTGCTGTCGCCAGTGATACAACTCGTGGTTCCACTACCTGCCGGTCTCCGGGTAAACGGTCGAGCTCGTCCCGGCTGAGTATACTCGCTTGCCCAAGAATTTCCCTTCAGACAATGGCATAGGCTCTATAGAACCGGGCTATTTTTGTGGTCGGCGTCGCCTTCCGACCCTTTTTAGCGCCGCTTGATGATGACTCTGTCGCGCCGTCTGCGTCGCCGGTGCGTCAGATTGTACTCGACCACCTTACGGACTATCTTTA